>JADFKI010000040.1 GCA_022565015.1 Chloroflexota bacterium | reverse complement strand
CGAAAACTCCGAATCTTGACGCGCTTGCGGGCGAGAGCGCATGTGGACTGACGACGCCCGTCGCGCCGGGGATTACTCCGGGCAGCGGTCCGGGTCACATGGCGCTATTTGGATACGACCCGGTCAAGTACCTGATGGGAAGGGGCGTTCTCGAGGCGCTGGGGATAGATGTGGAGCTCAGAGAGGGCGACGTCTCCGCCAGGGGAAACCTCTGCACGGTCGATGCCGAAGGCCTGCTCGTCGACAGGCGGGCAGGGCGCATTCCAACACGTGAGAGTGGCCCGCTCGTAGAGCAGCTCGACACGATCACCGTGCCCGGTGTGGAGCTGTCCGTCTATCCCGTGCAGGACTACCGCTTTGTATTGGTGATGCGTGGCGATGGGCTGAGCGAGCGCGTAGGCGAGACCGACCCCCAGGTCGTTGGAGCCGCGCCGCTGGATGCCGAGGCGCTGTCAGAGGAATCCAGAAAGACCGCAGACGCCGTCAACGCCTTCATTGCCGCCGCGAGAGATGTCCTGAGCGGCCGCGACAGGGCAAACATGGTCCTGCTGCGGGGTTTCTCGATGCTGCCCAGCCTGCCGGCCTTCGGTGAGCGCTATCGGCTGTCTCCCGGCGCAGTCGCCGCTTACCCCATGTACCGTGGCCTGGCAAAGCTCGTGGGTATGAAAGTCATACCTACGGGCGCGACCTTCGATGACGAGCTGGACACGCTGGAGGAGCACTACGGCGAGCACGATTTCTTCTTCCTCCACTACAAGCCTGCCGACGCCGCGGGCGAGGACGGAGATTTCGACGCCAAGGTGGCCGCACTGGAGGCGCTGGACTCGCGGATACCAAGGCTCAGGGCGCTCAATGCCGACGCGCTGGTCGTAGCCGGGGACCACTCCACGCCCGCGATACTCAGCAGCCACAGCTGGCACCCGGTCCCCCTGATGGTAAACTCCCAGAGCACCAAGGGAGACGGCGTGTCATGCTTCTCTGAGAGGGCCTGCGCACAGGGCTTGCTGGGGCGGCTATCCGCGACGAATGTAATGATGCTGGCGCTCGCGCATTCAGGGAAGCTCGCCAAGTACGGCCCATAGAGACTGAAACATATTTGAATATTGCCATAGGTGATGGATGCTATCTATTCGCAGCTGTTATCCGGAGATATGAAACAATGCCAATAGTAAGGATCGCGGGAAACTGGAAGATGAACACAGACCTTCCGGGCGCTCTGCAGCTGGCTTCCGCCGTGAAGGAGCGCCTAGAAGCCACGGAGAGCGTCGAAAGTATAGTATTCCCACCCTTTGTATCTCTGGGGGCCGTTGCGGCCCTTCTACGGGGCTCTGACGTCGCCGTTGGTGCGCAGAATATACATCATGAGGATAGCGGCGCTTTTACCGGCGAGACTTCGGCGCAAATGCTGGTGGACCTCTGCAGCTATGTGATTCTGGGCCATTCGGAGAGGCGGCAGAATTTTGGCGAGACCAGCGATATCGTCTCGCTGAAGGTCCGAGCGGCCCTCAGGGCCGGCCTGAAGCCGATCGTTTGCGTTGGAGAAGACCTAGCGGACCGCGATGGCGGCGGAGCCGAGGCTGTAGTCGAGGCCCAGGTCCGCGACTCTCTGGCAGGCACCGTCGGCTCCTCCGACATCTCGGTGGCCTACGAGCCTGTCTGGGCCATAGGCTCCGGCAGGGCGGCCACTCCGGAGCTCGCCCAGGCGATGATGTCGCACATCCGCAATGTTCTCGTGTCGGTCTACGGCCCGGACGTCGCTGCGGACGTGTCGCTCCTATACGGCGGCAGCGTCAACGCGGGCAATATCGCAGACTTCATGGAGCAGCCCGATATCAATGGCGGCCTTGTGGGCGGCGCCAGCCTGAATGCCGACACCTTCGTGGATATAGTGCATAGGGCCGCCGTCGCGGCGAGCTAGCGCGCGTGGATAACAGACTGCTGGTAATTGTCGGGCCGACGGCCGTCGGCAAGAGCGCCCTGGGACTGGAGCTCGCGCAGGCGTTCGACGGCGAGATCATTAGCGCCGACAGCCGGCAGGTGTACCGGCATATGGATATCGGCACCGCCAAGCCCTCACTCGAAGAGCGGACCTCGGTCAATCATCACCTCGTCGACATAATCGACCCCGATGAAACCTACAGCCTTGCCCTGTTTCAACGGGACGCCAACGATGCAATCCTAAGCATAAAAAAAAATGGGCGACTGCCGGTCATGGTCGGGGGAAGCGGTCAATACGTATGGGCCGTAACCGAGGGCTGGCGGGTCCCTCTGGTCCCACCTGACCACGAGCTGCGCGAGCGGCTAGAGAGGCGGGCGGAAGAGGAGGGGCCATCCGCGCTCTACGATGAGCTCAAGAGACTGGACCCGGAGAGCGCAACCCGCGTGGACGGCGGCAACACGCGACGCGTGATCCGTGCCCTTGAGGTGTACTTCGGCGCCACCGACGCAATGCCCGCCCAACCCCTCAAAAAGTCCACAAAGCTGAACGTAAAGATTCTGGGACTGACAATGGACAGGGCCCGGCTGTACAGCACCATAGATGTACGGGTCGAAAGAATGATCTCGGAGGGCTGGTTAGACGAGGTGCAGGGCTTGTTAGACAGGGGTTTCAGCCCGGGGCTACCGGCGTTGTCCAGCCTGGGCTACGGAGAGCTCGTGAGGTGCCTGAGGGGCGAGCTATCCCTTGAGGACGCCGTGCAGCGCATCAAGTACAGGACTCACGGCTTTGCCCGTAGGCAGTACGCCTGGTTCAAGCCGGGGGACGAGAGAATCAGCTGGTATGACCTTCCATACCAGTACGATGAGGTCGCCGGCGAGATCGACCGCTGGATTCGAGGGTGAGGGCTACGGCATGGCTGCATGCAAGCAGGCCCACGTTTATGGCGGCCTTAACCCCGTCGAACAGGGATTCTGCGATGGTTTTAGAGCGGCGTAATTCCATGATCGGACGGACGCGGCATATACGTGAAATCTGGTCGTAATAGGGCTTGTTTTTTGAACGAGTTTGAACTGAAAGCTAAGAAAAGTCTAATAAAAATCCAATGTCAATAGGGCCAAGGGTCAGTATTTTTTACGTTTCAGAATTTCATGCCGGGCACCGTGACTTTACCATTTATTGACCCCTAATTTCGCCGAATTGGAGACCAATTATTTAGTTAAAATATTAGAAATGTATAAAGTCAAGGGGTTTTGAGGTTTCTGTTTTTAGAGTTAGGACAGCATTGTGGTCTGGAGCCACGACGCCCCAGCAGGGCTATTTCTTAGTCGTCAGCCGGGGCCGATGTGCTAAAATTGCATCCCCGAGAGCAGAATTGAGGGCGATTTTTGAAATTCACCAAGATGCACGGTGCGGGAAACGATTACCTGTACATAGATGCAAGGTCTAAGAGCAGGGACTGGCCCGCTCTGTCGGTGGCGATGAGCGACCGGCATACGGGTGTGGGCTCCGACGGCATCATCCTGATGCTGTCGTCGGACAAGGCAGACCTACGCATGAGGATGTTCAACGCCGACGGCTCCGAGAGCGAGATGTGCGGCAACGGCATACGATGCCTCGTCAGGTATGCGCTGGACCGTGGCTTCGCGCCGCCGGACAAGACGCCTGTCTCCGTCGAGACCCTTGCGGGCGTCCTGGAAGTCACGCCCATCTGGGAGAACGGAGTAATGTCCCGCGCCCGCGTAGGCATGGGCAAGCCTATACTTCGGCCTGAGGAGATACCCGTAGACCTGCCGGGACAAGAGCTCGTCATGGACCATCCGCTTTCGGTGGACGGGCACAGCTTCGACCTTACCTTCGTCTCGATGGGCAATCCCCACGCGGTGGCTTTTATCGATGAGCCGGTTGACGATGTGCGTCTTGCCGACATTGGCCCCCTCGTGGAGCACCATGCGCTGTTTCCGCAGCGGATCAACTTCGAGATATGCAACGTGCTGGACAGCTCCAGGATTAAGACGAGAGTCTGGGAGCGCGGCTCCGGCATTACGATGGCATGCGGCACCGGGGCTTGCGCCGTCGCCGTGGCGGCCCGGCTTCACGGCTACATCGGCGACGAGTCGACGATCGAGCTGCCGGGCGGCGATCTAAGGATCTCGTGGTCGGGTGAGGGCGAAGTCGTCATGGAGGGCCCGGTGGCGCAGGTCTTCGAAGGGGAGTGGCCGGGCTGACTCTTCCGCCTTTAGGAAGCTGTATGTCCCAAACGGGTACGGTTTCCCTCTGTTTTGGCCTCAAAATAGACCCGTCATCGTGAATTTACCATACCCACCTTGGTAGACTGGCTCAACCGTTAATAGGCCTTGAAAAACCCTCTGAATTCGGCGGTTTTCAGTCGTTTGGGATTGCATTCGTTCCTGACCTGGGCATGCCATTGGGTTGAGTGCCGAAGGACCCCTGGAATCTTCACATTGTATACTTGGTGATCCAGAGTCATGGACTCGGAGGCACTGGGATAAACGCAAGTTTTAGTCGGGCCGGCATTCGAAATTCCAGTCGTTGTGTTTTGCATTAGCGGAGAACGTCGAAAGAGCCAATTTCTGCGGCAAATCATCGGCAACTGCCTTTGCGGCGCTTGACGCATAAAAAATGCACCCGATTGTCCGAAGGCGTCCAGTGCGAAAAATCGCACACGCCAATAATTCCAGTCTCGGATAGTGCGTTCAGAGGGCTCGGCTCATTAAGTGAATGGTGAATTGGCAATCCGATCGGGGCCGCTGAGCTGGCCTGACTGTCCAGGCTACCTGCTTCTCATGAGCCGGTCACCCTCGGAGGTCGTGTACGGAATTCCAGATTAGTCGGCAGAGGGGCAGAAAAACCCAACTTTACCTTTAGTCGGCCATAATCTAAGATATGGCCACACGCGGGGCCGGTCAGGGGCGCGTCGCGGTCTGAATTCGGCTGGGGATGATACGATAACAAAACGACAATATTACGGGGCGACGGTCATCGAGCCCCTATGTCACCTTGTTGTGGAGCGGAGCGGACTCCTGGCGTAGCGGGCGCGACCCATCCTGATGTTAGCCAACCCAAACGTCTGGAATTCAGAAATCTCGGTGATTCAAGTCCTGTAGGCCTGGAGATGTAATGAAATTCGCCAGCCGAATAAATAAGGTTCCACCATACCTTTTCGTGGAGATAAGCCGGAAGATAGCCGCGAAAAAGGCCCAGGGCATCGAGGTCATCAGCTTTGGAATCGGCGACCCGGACATACCGACGCCGAACAATGTGATCGAAAAGCTTCGGGAGACGGCGCTCGACGCCCCAAATCACCGATATCCCGAGACCGACGGCCTGCCGGAGTTCCGTAAGGCCGCGGCAGACTGGTACCAACGGCGTTTCGGGATCTCGGTAGACCCGGACAAGGAAGTTCTGCCGCTGATCGGGGCCAAAGAGGGTATCGGGCATATGGCCTTGTGCTTCATAGAGCCGGGTGACATAGCCCTGGTGCCGGACCCTGGATACCCCGTTTACTCGGTGGGCACCTGGTTTGCAGGGGGCGAGTGCCACTGGATGCCTCTGCTGGAGGAGAACGGCTGGCAGCCGGACCTCGAAGCGATACCCGACGAGGTCGCCGATAAAGCCAGGGTGATGTGGCTGAACTACCCCAATAACCCCACGGGCGCCACCGCGGAGCTCGATTTCTTCGATAAGGTCATAGATTTCGCTAAAGCCCACGACATCGCCATCATGCACGATGCCTCGTACTCCGAGGTGGCCTTCGACGGATATAGGCCGGCAAGCTTTCTTCAGGCGAAGGGAGCCATGGAGGTAGGCCTGGAGTTTCATTCTCTATCGAAGAGCTACAATATGACGGGATGGCGCCTGGGCATGGCAGTGGGAAACGCCGAAATGATCGCGGCCCTTATGATTATCAAGTCCAACCTGGACTCGGGTGTCCCAAACGCGGTCCAATATATGGGTATAGAGGCCATGAGCAGCCCCCGGTCGATGATAGACGAGCGAAACGGCATATATCAGCATCGGAGGGACCGGGTGGTCCAGGTGATGCGGGAAATTGGCCTTCACGTCGACCCGCCCAAGGCAAGTCTTTACGTTTGGGCAAGGGTCCCGGAGGGATACAGCTCGGCCAAATTCACCGAGTTCCTCCTGGAGGAGGGAAATATCGTAGTGACGCCGGGCAACGGCTATGGAAAGTACGGAGAAGGCTATATCAGGTTGTCGCTGACGATCCCCGATGTGGACATGGAAAAGGGGCTCGAGCGGATGGCCGGATTGAAGATTCCGCCTGCATAGTAGATACAGGCCGTAGATAAGGACGAAGAGATAGCCAAGAAATTTATTTCGACCAGACCCAGGCCCGAAAGGGCGTACCTGGTGGGCGCCGTGTTCGGGGGGCGTTCCGGCCCTTTGCGCGCCGAGGACTCCCTGGAGGAGCTGGCGGAGCTGGCGCATACGGCGCAGGCCGTCGTCATTGGCTCGACGATCCAGCGGCTGCGCGCGCCAACACAGGTCTACATCGGCAAGGGCAAGCTCGACGAGCTCAAGGAAATCGCGCGGGTGAAGAAGGTGGATACCTTCATCTTCGACGACGAGTTGTCGCCCACGCAGCAGCGAAACCTCGAGAACGCATTGGGCGGCGTGAAGGTGATCGATCGCACCGCGCTGATCCTGGATGTCTTCTCGCAGCGCGCGAGCACCAGTGAGGGCCGCCTTCAGGTGGAGTTGGCGCAGCATGAATACCTTCTGCCGAGACTGGCCGGCCAGTGGACTCACTTGGAACGCCTCGGTGGCGGAATCGGAACGAGAGGACCGGGTGAGTCCCAGATCGAGACCGACCGTAGGCTGGTCCGGACGCGCATCCTGAAGATCAAGAAGGACCTGGACAACGTCAGGCGTCATCGGTCGCTCTATCGCGCCAGGAGAAAGGACTCGCGCGTGCCGGTGGCATCGCTGGTCGGCTACACGAACGCCGGCAAGAGCACGCTGCTCAACAGGCTGACGGGCGCCGGAGTCTCAGTCGAGGACAAGCTCTTCTCCACGCTCGACCCGGTTACGCGACGCATAGAGACCCCCCAGGGGCGAGACGTGCTGCTGACCGATACGGTGGGCTTCATCCAGAAGCTGCCGACTGCGGTCGTCGCGGCGTTCAGGGCCACGCTCGAGGAGGCCCAGGAGTCTACTTTGATACTGCACGTGCTCGACATCACTCACGCAAACGCCGCCGAGCACGCCGATGTAGTCGAGCAGATACTTGGTGAGCTTGGGCTCAATGACAAGCCCAGGATACTGGTGCTCAACAAGATCGACCTCTTGGAGCCGCTGGATCGGGCGGACTCCCATGAGCCCATCCAGGGAATGGCGGCTCCCAATCAGAGGGTTGTATTCGCCTCGGCCCAGACCGGGGAAGGAATGGACCGATTGCTGGCGGAGATCGACGCGCTGTTGTCTGAGATAGGCGTGGAATCGAGGTCTTCGGCGGAAGGCTGGGAAGAGTTCGTCCGCCGGCCGGGCTGATACGGTGGAGGGGTCGTCTGAGAGGGTAGCGGTCTAATAGTGGCTCGGCCGATGTTCGCACTATATATCTTATGTAAATACTAGGCATGGTTCCGCCTGTCTCTCAGCGCCGGTAACTAGGCTGTTTTACATAATAAGTGTATAGCGAACATCTAACGGCAGATATGCTCAGGCCACGACCCTTATGATTCCCGCCCTGTGGAGCGCCAACACCAGGTCCAAGCCAGAGTCCTCAATTCTCATGTGGTCGTAAGTGACCGAGGTAATTGCCTCGTGGCCCGATGGCGCCGACGCACTGTCGACATACAGAAGGACCTTTTCCCCATACAAGACCGAGGCTGCGCCCATGTGGAACAGGAGGTCTTGATTACCTTGAGGTCCCGCCCCGGCACTGGATTGTTGGTCACCGTCGAGAACGAAGACAGCTGCCGTACAGCTCTTCATCTGCTGGGCCACGTGATCTGAGACCGGCTGGCCCTCCTGATATGACAGCTCTGAGGAGCTGCTCGGGACCTGGAACTGGTCCAGAAGCGACAGCAGGTACTGCGCGGCTTGAGAATGCGCGCCATGGCATATAAATACCCTACCCGGCACCGGTTGACTTATCGTTTCATTTTGGCTGACCGGCGATTGGTATGGGGGTCTGGCCGTGCCTGTACCAGCCTGTTCACGTGTCTTTTCCGCCATCGGGACGGTCGCGGTGCTCAGATCGACTACGAGGCCTTCTTGAGATTCACGCAGCACGCCGGAGTAGAGGCCATTGTCCTTGATGATCTGCAGGCATTCCGAGGTGAGCTCCTGGCTGACCTCGAGCTCCCTCTGTAGCAAATTCCTGGCATAGGTATCGTCGGGAAGGCGCTTGCCGTCGAGGAGGCCGTAGAAGCGCGCAAATATGTCGGGATGTGTCGATGCCTCGACAAGGGCCCTGATTCGCTCCTCCTCGCCTCTGGGAGCTACGATCGCCTCTCCAAGTTGTGTGAGGCTGATGGTCTTGTCGGCATAGCCTCCCTGGGTCAGCCCATACTTGGCCGACGAGTTCAGGCGCATCGTGAAGGCGCTGCTGGACGGCGTCGTGCCCAGGACCCCGGCCAGTTGCTCCCGATCGAACGGAAGGCCGGAATTCACGTTTTGGATAGCTTCCGGGACGCCCAGAGCACCCTTGAGCGTGTGCGTAGGGTACGGCCGTGTGAGCCTCGTACGCCTAGACCTCGAACTTTTCTCATTCATATTGTTGCGCGCTTTCAAGGATCCCGCGACGCTGCCTGCTCCTTCTCAGCCGCAAATACCCACATCGGATCCATATGGAGTTATTGGCAGCAACTGGTTGAGAGCCTCAGTTAGGTACGGGGGCACCGCTATATTTCGGTCTCATCGTCCCGGAGTCATGATGGACTCGGAAATCAAACGTGAAAAAGGCTACACCTGAGATTACTATCATGGCCAACAGAATGCGTATTCTGAAAAACCGCTCTCATATTCTATTCCATTGGGACGGCAACGCCAAGTCTTCTTTTCACCACGTTTCTGGATCCGCGGACGGTTTTTCAGATTGTTTTCACATTGTTGAAAAAACTGCGAACGCCAGATGCTTTTCTGAAACCCCTTTCCTGCCGAGGACATCGAAGTCTTTTCAGTGTGGCTTCAACTAAAGCCCTCAGCGGTCATCAGTGATAAAATATACGGAATATTCTTACTGACGATGCGATTGAAAGGTGCTTATGTTGCCTACCCCGCTTAGATCCAGGTATGTGCTCATAGGGGCCACACTGGCTATCGTCCTGCTCGCGGCCTGCAGGGTCAGCCCCGAGGCCGACAGCTCCGGCAGCAGCCTGCAGAGCGAGCCCCAGGCCCCCCCGCCCGCGGCTCAGGGCCAGGCGCTGGATGTGCCTGAGGCTCCTCAGATCGTGCCGCTGGACGAGCCCCTCGAGGCCCCTGCCGGCGTTCCGGAGGAGCTGGCGACCGTATGGGAGGTATGGAAGCTGCTGACATCGGAGCACGTGGATCGCTCCAACCTGGAGCCTGAGGTCTTTACGGAGGCCGCCATACGAGGAATGCTGCAGGCGCTGGGGGACCCGCATACCAACTACGTGCGGCCGGAGGCTTTCAGCATCGAAAACGAGGACCTGCTGGGCAGGTTCGAAGGCATCGGCGCAAACGTCTCCATGAGGGCCGACGGCAGGCTGATTATTGTGGCTCCCATCGAGGGAAGCCCGGCGGACCAGGCCGGTATTCGTCCGGGGGACGTGATCCTGGAGGTGGACGACGAAGATATCCTGGGCCTGAGTCTTCTCGAGGCCGTGAACAAGATCAGGGGGCCTCGGGGTACTAAGGTAAAGCTCCTCGTCGTACACGTCTCTGAAATTGACCCGGTGATCATTGTCGTGGAGCGAGGCGTCATTCCCCTCGAGAGCGTGCTGTTGCGCAGTGAGCCCGGAGACAGGCTGGCGCACATACGGCTCACTAACTTCTTTGCCGACACCGCGGACAAGCTTTCCAAAACGATAAACGAGGCAGCCGAAGACGGGGCCGAAGGTATTCTCATAGACGTTCGCGACAACCCGGGCGGCCTGCTGAGCTCCGTAGTAGACGTCACAAGCCTCTTTGTAGACGACGGGTTGGTCCTTTACGAAGTGGATGGCGAAGGTCGCAGAACGAACTGGGAGGTTCGCAGAAAAGACGGCGTCGCGCGGGAGATTCCAGTCGTAATTTTGGCAAATGAGTTCAGCGCCAGCGCCAGCGAAATCCTTGTTGGAGCCCTCCAAGACCACGACAGGGCAACCTTTGTTGGCGCCCAGACCTTTGGCAAGGGCAGCGTGAATATTCTGAGAGGGCTGGGCAACGGCGGCGGTCTCTTCCTGACATTCGCGCACTGGTTTACTCCGTCGGGGCGGCTTATCCAGGGCAACGGCCTTGCTCCGGACATCGAGGTCGTCGCCAGAGACGCTCGCGAAGCGGACACCATGCAGCTGGAGAAAGCCAGGGAGGTCCTTCTGGCGGAGGTAAACGCCCTGGCCGCCAAGGGGACCGGCTTATGAGCGAAAATAGAACGATCACAGTCAACAGAAGGGCTCGCTACGACTACGAGGTCATGGAGTCTGTCGAGGCGGGCCTGGTCCTCACCGGCACGGAGATTAAGGCCATACGTGAGGGCCGGGTGAACTTGAGCGACTCCTACGGCAAGCCGGAGAATGGCGAGATATGGCTCGTCAATCTACACATCGCCCAATACTCGGCCGGCTCAGGGGAGAACCACGACCCCACGAGGCCGAGAAAGCTGCTCTTGCGTAAGGAACAGATCACGCGGCTGACCCGAATGGTGTCGGAGCGAGGGCTGACACTGGTGCCGCTGCGCCTGTACATCAAGAAACACTACGCCAAGGTGGAGCTCGGCCTCGGCCGGGGCCGGAAACGGTACGATAAGCGCCGAGCCATCGTGGAGCGCGACAGGGAGAGGGAGGCCAGGGAGGGGGTCAGAAGGTAGCCTCCTTATTTCACGTCCTGATGCTGAAGCATATATAACGGCAAAATCCGAAGCGTAAATTCCCGTGGCGCCCATTATGTAGCGAGTGCTCGGTACGAGGACCTCGATGGCCAACCCAATTCCTTGGACGAGCCCGTCGTCACCAGGCTCGTTGGCCCCATAGCAATCCCAAACGTCTGAATTCACAAGATTATCGCACGATCCCGCCGTGGCACCGGACCTTTGATTCGCCGTGGACGCCTGTTTCAGCGGGCCAGCGCCTCGGGTGCCGCTTCCGAATCGGGAAATCAGTGCGGGTCCCTTCCCTCCAGCACTCGACAGGCGTTGGAGGCAGTTGCAAGGGCGCGGATGTCCGTATACGGAGTTCACGAACAGCTGATGTGGATAAGGGATTAGAGGCTGGGCGAGACGGTCCTACCGGATGTTCAGACATGCTCGTCTCTTGATGGGGCACGCGTTGGTCAGGTGTGTTCGGGGCATAAAAGTAAAGGCGACGCCGTTTTATCGGCATCGCCTTTACTTTGGACGCATAGTGCAGGCCCAGTCTTAGCGGGGAATGGACCTCCTATGGCGTTCCAGGGCTAACCTACCCGCTTGACTTC
This sequence comes from Chloroflexota bacterium, assembly GCA_022565015.1. GTDB lineage: Bacteria > Chloroflexota > Dehalococcoidia > Lucifugimonadales > JADFKI01 > JADFKI01. The sequence goes on along the minus strand of JADFKI010000040.1, from coordinate 6,418 downwards.
CAACGACTCGCCCGGCGCAAGCGCCACTCTTCTTACATTGATTCCCAGCTTAAGAAGCCAGTAGCCCAGCGTCGCCTTGCTTACACCCAGGTAATCGGCCGTTGCGGAGAGCCCTTGCTCGGTGACCATCTCCGGCAGGAGCTTCTCAAGGGGCTGACTGAACTTCTCTTCAACGGTGACCATCTTCTTGGTCTTGCGTGTCATCTTAGCCTCCTCTGAACCATTCCCATAGTAAATGTCATCTGGAATGAACACATCCTAAACGTTACGTCATTCGAGTGTCAATACAGTTTTTCAACATTTTTCCAAGTCTTTTCTTGTTTTTTCATTTGAATTCAGATGCATGCTTCGGAGGACAATTATACATGTATCGCCGCCCCTGATCGGCGCCTTTTGCCCTTTCATAAGGGGATATTTCGACGCCATTAAAATGCAGACGTAAATTTATCGTTTCATCTAAGTTTTGCAAGCTTTTGATGTGCTAAAATTCGGGTAATGGAGGGTGGCTCTCGCTCAAGCTGAACCCGCTTTCATTTGAGGGGCCTCCTAGCCTCTCATGGATGTCCAGGGGATCTCCAAGAAGTGTGACGGCCCTATCCAGGTGGATTGAGGCGTTCCAGACCGTGGCGTCGGTGAATCGCGTTTGTTATGTGGGTGAATCGATCTCCAGGAGGCGGAAGACTTGGCCGAGCTGGTCGCAAGAACACGCAGGAACCATGCACTGGAGCACGCCACCGTGGAGCTGCTGCTGGAGGACGGACTCAGGCCTCCGATCGGTGGCTACTCCATACCCTCCGGCTTCTTCATTTTCGGGAGGGTCGGTACGGAGCAGCTCTCCCCAAAGGCGTATGAGGCCCTGAGGCTGCTAAAGGAAGGAGAGTCTCAACTGGCCATCTCCCCATATTGCGGGACAAACCTGGCCACCAGCGCTCTCCTGGCAGGGTTTCTCATGAGTGCGATATTGGGTCCCAGGCGTCGAAGGAACTACCGAAGGTTACCCCTGGCGATTGTCGCGGGGCTGGGTGCCGCGATTGCCGGGCGTCCCATCGGCATGGCGCTCCAGAGATACACCACGCTTGCCGCCGCGGACATGTTGGAGATAACGGGCGTGCTTCGTCTGGGGTCCGTTGGTGAGTTTTCCCTTCACAAGGTAAGCACCCATTCCTGATTCCTCCTATATTGAGCCCATCGAATTCAGCGGCGCCTGGACCCTGGTCATCGTTGGGCAGCCCGTCGTCGGTTCGAGCCGGACTGACGATTCGGAAGCAGTTCTCTAGAGGCGGCCGGCTTTTCTGTGCTCGGTCAAATGTTTGGGCTGGCAGGCTGGTTCGCGGCCAAAGCGAATGTATCCACGCAGGCCGGTTTCTTGACCCTAACCTGAGCCCTTGCTAAACTTTAACTCGTTCCCCTCGCACGGTGTCCCTGTAGCTCAGATGGATAGAGCAGCTGCCTTCTAAGCAGCGGGTCGCGGGTTCGAATCCTGCCAGGGACGCCAACCATTTTCCATATCGAAATATTTACGACCGTTCACGTGGGTTAACCCTGACCTCGGCATATCATACATGGCACATAGATTCATATATCAATTGTGTTCATAGCCTCAGAAGCCGGAAACTCCCCGCCCCTGGTCGGAAATCTGATTTTTCAGAGAAATTCACGTGTTTTGTGCCTAAAATCGCTTAGAAACACTGAGCGGGCCGTAGAGACATTTTTGACCCTTTTCGCATCCAAAGCTATACATGGAATGCCAAATTGTACCTTTTTTGAGTATGGTTAGGGTCTTCCGTTCAAACTGTTTACAGGCTAATATGTTCCGTGGCAGAGAACGCCTTAGTAGTACTGATGGGCTTTATTGAAATCTAGTTAGTACGTCTTGAATGAGAGGTATGTGTCGCATTCCTTCAAAGATAACGTTTTAACCATTAATAACAAAACAATCAAACGTTCACTAGATGTAAAACCCGCATATTTTTTGTAGGACGTTCTTATGTCCCTATGCACCAAATATTATAGAGGAGGATGTAGCAATTGGAACCGCCTATGACAGTGAAGGAACTTAGTGATTATCTGAGACTTGATCGAATGACGATCTACAAGATGCTTAAGGAAGGCAGCATCCCGGCATCCAGGATCGGGCATCAGTGGCGGTTTTTCAGGGATGATATCGATAAGTGGATCCGGTCCAAGAGAATAGGGCACACCACCCATATTCTCGTCGCCGATGCCGACTCCTCTATTACGCGGCTTTTCGAGTCCGAGCTTTCGTCTGACACCTATGAGGTCACCGTTGTCTCCAGCGGAGACGAGGCCCAACGTGCTTTAACCAACGAGGCCTTTGATATTGCCTTCATGGAGCTGCGTCGTAACACCCTTGACGTCTTTAGCAAGATGAGGTCGGCGGACAGCGACGCACTCATTGTGATCGCAGCCGACACATCGGAGAGCAGGTTGGTGGAGCAGGCTATAGGAATCGGCGCGTTCACCATGGTCAAGAAGCCCACTTCCGGCGACGAGCTACGGAATATGCTATCCGGCCTACCCTCGGCCAGGAGCGCCGCAATCAGGTAAAGCGTCCACATTTAGATTCCCCCGGCGTTTCGACTCCGGGGGTATCCTTTCTTAAAACCTATGTCGTCAAGCTTTTCCAAAGAGCTCCAACAATCCGCTGAGCACATCTGGTCCCGCATTTTTGATCACCCTTTTCTTAAGGAAATACAGAGCGGAATACTTCCCCTGGAAAAATTTCGCTACTACGCGATACAGGACTATCACTACCTGGAGGGCTTTGCCCGCACGGTCTCGATAGCCCTTTCAAAGGCCCCTGATACCCCCACCCTCAAAAAGCTCGCCCTTCGCGTTAATACCCCGGTGGAAAGGCCTCTCCACGTTCGCATGTTCGAGCTGCTGGAGATTACCGTCGAGGAGGCCGAACGGGTCGGGCCCTCCCCGACAAACAGGGCGTATATGGACCATATGGTCGCCACGGCATCGCTGGGTGGCGTTGGCGAGGCGGCAGCGGCGTTGCTTCCTTGTCCCTGGACGTACCACGAGCTCGGGTCCCGGCTGGCTCTGCCGGACCACCCAGTCTACCAACACTGGGTCGAGGCTTATCGCTCCGGCCTCCTGGAGGCGAGCACCGCGGCGTGGCGAGAGCTGGTCGACAGGTTCGGCGCTGAGGGGGGCCAGTCAGTTCGGGATGCCATGCGCAGGGCGTTTCTGACGAGCTCCAGGTACGAGTTCCTGTTCTGGACGATGGCCCATGACATGGAGCGCTGGCCCGTCTAGGTTCGACGCGGCCGGTGGCCCGAGCCTTCAGCTCCCTACCCCATTCCTCATGTTTACGTGCATTCCTGATAAATATGCTTTTCAATTCGCACGTCTCCATGTACAGTTATTCCTGGTAGTGAAGCCTTGGGACGCCATCGTAACCGGCCCAATGGCATCCTAATTAAAGGTATATTCGTTTTGGAGTAGTGCATTATGAGTCCTCGGAGATACGCCGGAGACGTGAACGCACCGGAGTTTCCAACCGGCCTGGAGTGGCTAAATACGGACAGTCCCGTCAAGCTGGAAGACCTCAGAGGAAAGATAGTGGTGCTCGACTTCTGGACCTACTGTTGAATTAACTGCATGCACATATTTCCGCAGTTGCGGAAACTTGAACACAAATACGCGGGTGAGCTCGCCGTCGTCGGGGTGCACTCGGCAAAGTTTACCGCCGAGAAGGACTCGGAGAACGTTCGGAAAGCGGTCTTACGGTTGGATATTGAGCATCCCGTCGTGAACGACCAGGATTTCGAAATATGGAAGCAGTACTCCGTACGGGCCTGGCCGACCCTCATGTTCATAGACCCGCAGGGCAAGCTAATAGGCAAGCACGAAGGGGAGATCTCCCTTGAGGGCTTCGAGCGCGTCCTGGACGAGCTGGTGCTGGAGTTTGACGAGCAGGGCCTGCTGGACAGGCGGCCCATCGAGTACAAGCTGGAGAAGGAAAAGGAGTGGGAGAGGCCGCTCTCGTTTCCGGGAAAGGTGCTGGCAGACGAGTCTTCGGGCCGGCTCTTCATCGCCGATTCCAATCACAACCGCATTGTAGTCTCGACCCTCGACGGAGATGTCCAGACCGTTATCGGCTCCGGGGACAGAGGGCTCACCGACGGCTCATTTGATGAAGCCAGGTTCGACGACCCGCAGGGCTTGGAGCTTGATGGCGATGTTCTCTATGTCGCCGACACCAAGAACCACGCGATTCGATCGGTGGACCTGGCGGCCAAGACGGTGAAGACTATTGCGGGCGCCGGCGAGCAGGCCCACGGTTTTCACGAGGGCGGCAACGCTCTTTCCGTCGCCCTGAACTCGCCCTGGGACCTCACGCTGCACGAAGGCATGCTTTACATTGCAATGGCCGGCTTTCATCAGCTCTGGAAGCTTGACCTGGCGGCGGGCGTGATTAGTCCCTTCTCCGGAAACGGCCGGGAGCGAATTACCGACGGTCCTCATCAGAGCGCGGAGCTCGCGCAGCCCAGCGGCACGACCACGGACGGCTCCAAGCTCTATTTCACCGACAGCGAGACCAGCGCCATACGCTCCGCGGACCTGGATGCGGCGGGCCGCGTGGCGACCATCGTTGGGCTTCACCTGTTTGAGTTCGGCGACATTGACGGCGTCGGCGACGATGTGCGGCTTCAGCACCCCATTGGAATCGAGCTGTACGATGGCGTCCTCTTCATCGCCGACACCTATAACAACAAGATAAAGAAGGTCTATCCGACCACGCGCGGAGCTACGTCATATCTCGGCAGCGGCAGCCCGGGGCGCGACGACGGTCCGGGCGCGAGCGCGACCTTCCACGAGCCCGCGGGCCTGTCGGTTGCGGCCGGCAAGCTTTACATCGCCGACACCAACAACCATGCCATTCGAGTCGCGGACCTGGAGAGCGGCGACGTCAGCACCCTGGAGCTTCGTGGCCTCTAGGAGGGATTGGCATCCCGCATATTTGACCTTCTTCAAATAATTAGGTTTCTGACTTGTCCTCATAATTACAAGGACGGTTCGCACTGAAACGCGCCGGCCGGTGAGAAAAATGACCAACAGACTCGCAAACGAGACCAGCCCATATCTGCTGCAGCACGCCGAGAACCCCGTTGACTGGTATCCCTGGGGTGAGGAGGCACTGGCCCGGGCGAAAGCGGAGGACAGGCCCATTCTTCTCAGCGTTGGCTACTCTGCCTGCCACTGGTGTCATGTGATGGAGCGGGAGTCCTTCGAGGACGCGGCCATCGCCGGTCTGATGAACGAAAACTTCGTCTGCATTAAGGTCGACCGTGAGGAGCGCCCCGACATCGACTCGATCTACATGGCTGCCGTTCAAGCCATGACGGGACAGGGCGGCTGGCCGATGACGGTGTTCCTTACACCCGATGGAGAGCCCTTCTACGGCGGGACCTACTTCCCACCAAACGACAGAGGCGGATTGCCGTCATTTCCCAGGCTGCTGACCGCGCTCGCGGAGGCGTATCGGGAAAAACGCAGCGACGTGGCGAGCACCACCGAGCAGCTAATCCAGAGAATGCGCCACACTTCTTCGACGGTGAAGAGCCTCGAGCCATTGACCTCAGACCTCATGTACTCGGCATTTAGAGGAATCGCCGGCAATTTCGACGATGTGAACGGCGGCGTGGGCATGCAGCCCAAGTTTCCCCAGCCGATGACATACGAATTCCTGCTCAGGTACCACCTCCGTTCCGAAGACGCGGACGCCCTGGACATAGTCGAGCTGACGTTGGAGAAGATGGCGCGGGGCGGGATTTACGACCAGATTGGCGGAGGCTTCCATCGCTACTCCACCGACAGCCTGTGGCTCGTGCCCCACTTCGAAAAGATGCTCTACGACAATGCCCTGCTGGTGAAGCTGTACCTTCACGCCTATCAGGTGACGCGCAAGCCGCTGTATAGACGCATCGTTGAGGAGACGCTGGAATACGTATCGCGGGAGATGACTTCACCCGGGGGCGGCTTCTACTCATCACAGGACGCTGATAGCGAGGGCGTCGAGGGCAAGTTCTTCGTCTGGTCGCCGGCCGAAGTGGACGAGGTCCTGGGAGATAAGAACGGTGAAATCATTCGCCGCTACTTTAGCGTCACGCCCGAGGGTAATTTCGAGGGACGAAATATCTTGCATATGGACGCCTCTCCGAAGAGGTTGCCGCGGAGTTCAACCTGAGCGTCGAGGAGCTCGACCAGACTCTTTCCGACGCTAAGCGAAAACTGCTGGAAGCGAGAAGCCGACGCATCGCGCCGGGACGTGATGACAAGGTCCTGACCTCGTGGAACGCGATGATGCTTCGGGCATTTGCCGAGGCCGCTTCAGTCCTGGACCGCCCCGACTACGGCTCCGTGGCGAGAAGCAACGCCGAGTTCC
>JADFKI010000263.1 GCA_022565015.1 Chloroflexota bacterium | reverse complement strand
CGCGAAGGAACGAGACATGGCCACTCTGACCAAGGAAGCCCCCACGAACTCAAAGGATGCCCCCAATAAGCTGATGATTGACGTTCGGAACCTTGTCAAGCGCTTCACCGTAGGCGAGGGCGAGGTGACGGTCCTAAAGAACATCTCATTCCAGGTAAAGCGGGGCGAGTTCTTGTCCATAGTCGGTCCGTCGGGCAGTGGCAAGTCTACGCTGATAAACATGTTCACGGGCATTGACAGGCCCAGCGAGGGCGAGATCGAGGTCGGCGGGACAAAGATCGACGAGATGAATGAGGGCCAGCTGGCGCAGTGGAGAGGCAAGAACCTCGGCCTCGTCTTCCAGTTTTTCCAGCTGCTTCCCGCGCTGAGCCTCGTGGATAACGTCGTACTTCCCATGGACTTTGCCAACAAGTTCGAGCGGAGGGAGCGCAGGGAACGAGCTTTGGGCCTCCTCGACACGGTCGGCCTGGCTGAGCACGCTCACAAGCTTCCCGGCATGGTAAGCGGGGGCCAGCAACAGCGGGCGGCTATCGCGAGGGCCCTGGCAAACGACCCTCCGCTGATAGTGGGAGACGAGCCCACAGGCAACCTCGACTCGGCCTCCAGCGAACGGATGGTGGAGCTCTTCTTCCAGCTGGTCGAGGAGGGGAAGACCCTGATCATGGTGACCCACGACCAGGCTATCGCCCGCAGGACTCCGAGGATGATAGAGATAGCCGACGGTCAAATCATAAGAGATGAAGACATAAAGCGCATCACCCTATAGGACCTACTGCAATGATCACCAACCAGCTAAATATTAGCGTCATCTGGAAAAAGGTATGGCGGGATGTCTCCGCCCGTAAAGGCCGTACCGTGCAGGTCGTCCTCAGCATCGGCGTGGGCATATTCGCCATAGGGCTGACGATGGGTCTGCTCGACATCATGGAGGACCGCATGGGCGCAAACTGGCGGGCCGCAAATCCCAGCCACATCAATATTGGCGGAGGCCTCGGAGCCCTCGAGGGAGGGCCAGTAGGATCGGGCGTAAGCAATGACACTATCAGGGCCATAGGCAACATGCCCGGCATCGAAGGAGCAGAGGGGAAGGCCGCTCTCCGCCTTCGCTGGAAGATGGGTCTTGATGACGCCTGGGAGCCGGTCGTCCTGTTCGCCCGCGATGACTACGAGAACCAGATATATGACAAGCTGAGGCTGGAGTCGGGGAGCTGGCCGGTAAGCGGCGGGGTCGGCGTGGAGCGCGGCACCACCAAGAAGTTCAACGTCCCCCTGGATTCGACCGTGTATTTTGAGGTGGATGATCGGCCCAGAGCCTTTCGGGTTGTTGGACAGGTATATGACGTCTGGGCCCATCCCATCGAGTTCGGGGGCGATGCCGCCTTTTACGTAACACGCCGCGACATAGCGAAGCTTGGCGGACCCGCCGGCTTCAGCCAAATAGTGGCAAACCTGCCGGTCTACGACGAGGATACCGCCAAGGCGCGGGCGCTCGACATCACGGACCGCCTCGACGTCCTGAACATCAGACACGGCACGCCGGACACATACGATCCAGAGGTGCACTTCTTACAGGACCTCGTGAACGGTATCTTCATACTACTGGTCGTCATGTCTTTTGTGACCCTAGGCCTGAGCCTGTTCCTCGTCGTGAACACCATCACGGCCATCGTGACCGAGCAGGTGCCGCAGATCGGAGTAATGAAGGCTATAGGCGCGTCTTCGCTGGAGATATTTCGAATATATCTGAGCAACATAGCGGTGTATGTCGTGATCGCGCTGGCTATCGCCATACCTCTGGGAGTGCTCGGCGCGTACCAGCTGACCGCCATAATGCTGGGTCTCTTCAACATGGAGGCCGTCGACTTTAAGTTTCCATTGACGGCTGTCCTGGTGCAGCTCTCGCTTGGGCTGCTTTCGCCCATGATCGCCGCACTCTGGCCGGTGACGGCGGCGGCTCGGACGACGGTCCGCGATGCCATCAGCGGCTACGGCCTTGCCATAAACACGGGCCTGATCGACCGAGTGCTTTCGAACCTCGAGAGGCTTCCGCCCCTGGTTGTGATGACGATTAGCAACGTTTTTCGCAACAAGGGACGCCTCGCCATGACCCTCATCGCACTGGTCTTCTCAGGCGCGATATTCATGATGGTCATGACCGTTCAGGCCTCGATGATCGGATTTTTTGACGATTTCCAGGAGACCTACCGGTTCGACATCCTGATCGGCTTCGAGCAGCCCCAGCGCGTCGATTCCATAGAGACTCTTGTGGGTAGCCTGCCGGGTATTACCTACGCCGAGATGCTGGAGTTCAGCGATGCTGCCGTTCGAAGGATAGACGACGAAGATGAATTAGACGAGGAATCGCTAACACTGATCGGCGTATCAAGGGAGGGAGATGCCTACGGCCAGGTTGTGACCGCGGGAAGGTATCTGCTCCCGGAGGACGAAAGGGCCGTGGTCCTTAACGAGCACCTCGCCGACGAGCTTGGCGTCAGCGTGGGCGAAAACGTTGTCATAGAGATAAACGGCGAAGACAAAGAATGGTCTGTTGTCGGCCTGCTGTTGGACGGTAACGATGACCAGACGGCTTCGGTTGTTTGGCTCGACGTACTTCTCAGGGAAAAGGGCAGCGTCGGGCGGGGCAGCACACTATTCGTCGGCGCCGAAAATCAGGAAGAGGCCCATCTCGTCATGTTCTCCCGTGAGCTTAGGGAATGGCTGAACGAACAGGGTAAGGACGTAGGATTCTCCCTTACCTCGAAAAGGTTCACCGAGCAGAACTCGGGCGGCCTGGACATCATTATCTATCTTCTGCTTGTCATATCCGTGCTGATCGCAGTTGTCGGAAGTGTCGGTCTGTCGGGCGCGCTGTCGATAAGCGCCCTCGAACGGCAGAGAGAGGTCGGCGTGATGCGGGCGATCGGCGCATCCGGGCGTGCCGTCAGCGGCATATTCATCGGCGAGGGATTGATGATCGGGTTCATTAGCTGGCTCATCGCACTGCCACTAAGCATTCCCCTGGGCATCCTGTTCAGCAAGCAGATCGCCGATACCATGGACTTCCAATTCGGCTACACGTATTCGCCGCTCGGGGCCGTCATCTGGCTAGGAGTTGTCCTCATACTTTCCATAATTTCCAGCGGCCTGCCCGCGTGGCGGGCTTCGCGAATAAGCGTTCGAGAAGTACTTTCCTACGAGTAGCCCGGGCAGCGTAAGAGCCCAGCCGTAGTCGACACCCGTCGTATTGAATGTTAAAGGAGAGGAACATTGAAGAAGATAATCGCAGGAATCACCGGGTCGGTTGTCGTCGCCGCAGCTATCCTCTTTCTGTTGCTTGGAAGAGGGGGCAACGGTGAGATCGACGAGGAACAATCGACCCTATCCGCGGCCACAAAGATTTCGGTGGAGGCCGACGCCGTTGTGCTACCCCTTCAGAACGCCGAGCTAAGCTCTCAGAGAGACGGGATAGTGGCTGAGATCCTCGCGGCCGAGAACGATCTGGTGCAGAAGGGACACGTAATCGTCTGGCTAGAGAGAGATAACGAGATCGCAACCGTCACCAGGGCCAAGACGCGGCTGGCGGCCACCAAGGCGGCGCTGGCCGGGCTCATGGCGGTCCATGACAAGGCCCGTTCCGATGACGCGGAGAATCGCGCCGTTCAGCTTGCGTCGGCGAAGATCGCTCTTAGGGACGCCCAGGAACAGCTCAAGCACGTATCAGGTGAGAACCTGAGCATTGGCGCGGTCGTTACGCCGAAAGGCGCAGCACTGGAAGCCGCCAGAGCAATGTTGATGGCCGACGCTGAGAGCAGCGTCAAAAAGGCGCAAGAGGCGTTGCTTGCGGCGCTCGGACAGGCTGCCACTGACGATATCCCCGCGACGCCCGAAAGTACGGCCAACAAGGCCGCCCGCGACATGGCCTTGAGCGCAAGTAGAGTCGCGGTCCTCGAAGCTAAGGAAGCCCTGGAAGAAGCCCAGGACGTCGGGGAGATCCTGCGAGACGCCTCTGATGCCCTGGCCTCGCGACAGAGAGACCTGATCAACTCAAAGACAGACCTTGACGCCGCCCGTCTGGAGCGAGACCTGAACTTGAGGGTAGCTCAGGAAGCCTTCGATGACGCCGAAGAAGCCCTTCAGGACACCTACAAGGGGTGGCTGGGCGTCGAGCTTACCGTTGAAGAGTGGCGCCTGGACCCAGACTCCCTTTTTGCCGATTGGGGCCTGGACCTGGAGTTCGTATTCGACAGGCAGAATCTTACATATACCAACCGCATCGCGCCCGACGATCCGTCCACAAGATGGAGCGAGCTCACAGTGTACGCCTGGCTATTCCTGCATCCAAACGCGGGGTCGTTCGACGCGGTCTGCGACGATAAGCTCAGTCAGGCGTCAAGCCGCACCTGCATAAAGAGGGATATCGAAGATACCTGGGACCTCTTCCAGGATGCGAGGGATATTCTCAATACCGAGGCCGTAGAAGGCCCGGCAAGGGTTGCGGCTGCCCAGAACGCGATCGTCAAGGCCGAGCAGGCGCTTCAGGACGCAGAAGATGACCTGGAGCGGCTGACCAGCGAGCGCACGGCTCTGGACGTTTCCATCGCCCAGGCCGAGCTGTCGGCGGCGCAGGCGGAGCTGGACGACCTGGTGCAGTTCCCCGATCCGATCGAAGTTGCGGCAAGGGAGGCGGCCCTCGAGGCCGCACAGGCGACGCTCGACGATCTCCTCGATTGGCCGGACCCTCTGAAGGTGGCCCTGGCCGGGGGAGAGCTGGAGAGAGCGGGCCTAATAGTGCAGAGGCTACAGAAGGACAGGGACCCGGCCGACGTCGCACGCGAAAAGGCCGAGCTTGCGGAAGCAGAGGCGCTGGTCGCCACGGCCGAGTCCGATCTTGTATTGGCCAAACTAGCACTGGATGACATGGCGATCAAGGCCCCCTTCGCCGGCTCAGTCGCATCCATAGAGGTAGACCTCGGCGAAGAGGTATCCACGGAGACTGTCGTGGTGCGGCTGGCGGACAATACCGCCTGGCGCCTCGAAAGCGATGACCTGGACG
>JADFKI010000039.1 GCA_022565015.1 Chloroflexota bacterium | reverse complement strand
TCGGCGTATGCGGTGTTCGACGGCGAATTGCCCGACAGACTTTTCTTTGGTACGTCGAGGGAGGCGTTCGGGACCGACATGACGGGGACGCTACTTGACCTGTCAGGGCACTAGCCTCCGACCTCCTCAGCAAACTCGCCAAGGAAGTCCGTCTTCAGTCTAATCCCCTCCCCGCTCAGCTTCCTGCGCCACTCCGTGATCCAGATCTAGCGGTGCTGGCAATGCCATGGCTGGACTGATTCATCATTCACGGGCCTCGCATAGCTCAGGCGACGGGTGTAAGCCCTAGTTTCTGAAGTTCACGTATTGCAGCGGCTGGTCCAGCTCCATCTCTTTTATGAACTTGATCGTCGACTGCAGATCGTCGCGTGTCTTACCGGACACTCGGAGCTCGGTCCCCTGGATGGCGACCTGGACCTTGATCTTGGTACCCTTGACGGCCTTGCTGATCTTACGTCCCAGGTCGGAGTCGATCCCCTGCTTGATGGAGATGTTCTGCCTGATGGTGTCTCCGGCGGCGTCCTGTGGCTTCTGGAAATCGAACGCGGCCGGGTCCAGTTTTCGGCGCACGAGGTAGCTGCGTAGCAGGTCCTCCAGCTGACGCAGCTTCATGGTGTCGTCGGCCGTCATCGTCAGCGTGTTGTCGTCGCGGCTGATATCGTTCTTCGTTCCCTTGAGATCGAAACGGGTCTGGATTTCACGCCGTACCCCGTTGATCGCATTATCGACTTCCATGAGGTCCGTCCTGGAAACCACGTCAAACGACGGCATTGAGCGACACCTCCCGCGTCGGCTTATTGGAGCCCGCATTCATGAGAATCGTACGCACACCATTATACATAAACGACCTGCGCGACTGCCCCGAGGGGTGAGTACCTGCGACCGGACTTGATGATGTCGCTTCGCGAATGAAGCGTTGGCGCAAGAACCCTCATAGTTACCCATGTCGCGTATCCGTTCGCCCTGTCCGACTCCCCAATTCGAATATCGCCGCCCGACTCTCTGACTCCCTAATCTGAATAACGCCGGAGTCCGAAGATATTCCAACCCGGAGTCGGACGCCATGAACGGATTAGTCATGCATCAGGGGCTCTGGCTTTTATGGGCGAGTCGCTCTCGATTTTGCTCGGCCACGTCCGTCGACCCGCGCTAAGCGATGCCAACGCCCGTACCCCCAGTAAAAAGCGCGTCTAGTTGCAATACCCGTGCCCGCCCTCTAGAGTTATTGGGTCCGTATCGGGACACGGCACCACGGCAACATACCGAAGGCGAGAAAAAATGAGATTGTACTGGCGACAGACGAGGCGCGGGCAGCGGCTCGTCATAGGGGACGAGGACCAGGAGTCGGAGCAGGAGATCGGCGGCGTACGCGAAACGAAGTCGGGCTTCGACGCGTTCGCCAAGACCTTCGGCTACGAACCGGGCCGCTCCGAGAAGGGCATACCGACGATGGATGAGGCCAAGGCCTTCGTCGAGTCATTTCGGCCCTGGGAGCTATATGAGGGCACGGAAGGTATAGAATTAGAGGCGACCGTTCTGCCCTTCGAGGCGTAGCCCGCGTGATATCCCGCCGAATGACGACACGTCCGCTAAAAGAGCAGTCGTCTTTGTGCTCGATGCATAAAACATGCTAAGATGATGCGTGCCGAGTCGCAAGGGGATGGGCTTCCCAGTAAATATTCCCGGACCGCTTGGTAAAGTTTTTCAGAGGTAGTAAGGCGGGCGCTTGTAGCTCAGTGGATAGAGCGCATCCCTGCGGAGGATGAGGCCGAGGGTTCGAGTCCCTCCAAGCGCACTTTTTTGAATGCTCCTATCGGCAGCCCTCCGCATACCCTTAATATCACGTGGGTCGGCAAGGAACTCCATCTTCACCGTTGGAGCAGCCACGCCCGTACTCCTGGAGCCGAGAGCCGATTACCGGCATCTTACCTTTCAATACGACATTCCGGGGCGATTAGCTCAGTTGGTTAGAGCGCCTGCTTTACACGCAGGAGGCCAGAGGTTCGAGTCCTCTATCGCCCACATTTCGGATTTTCCGGCCAGGACTTCCGAGGGAGAGTCTACCGTTCGATAAATAAAGATTGTAGTTTTTACGAGGGTCCAAGAGGCCCGTAATCGAGGAGGTCTCGTGCAAGATTTGGATACGGCGAGGGGCACCGCCGAACTGATGGTAAACAACGTTAAGAAGGTAATGGTCGGCAAGGACGCCGCCATAGAGCTCGGGGTCATCGCCCTGATGTGCCGGGGCCACGCGCTGATCGAAGATGTGCCGGGCGTCGGCAAGACTATGCTGGCCAGGAGCATCGCCAGGTCCGCGGGATGCACCTTCAAGCGCATCCAGTTCACGCCCGACCTCCTTCCGACAGACGTGACGGGCGTTTCAATCTTCAACCAAAAGACCGGCGAGTTCGAGTTCCGCGAAGGGCCTATAATCGCGCAGATAGTCCTGGCGGACGAGATCAACAGGGCGACGCCGAAGACGCAGTCGGCCACGCTGGAGGCGATGGAGGAGCGGACCGTTACCGTCGAGGGCGTGACCTATTCCCTTCCCCTGCCCTTCATGGTCATGGCGACGCAAAACCCCGTCGAGTATGAGGGCACCTTTCCGCTGCCGGAAGCACAGCTTGACCGGTTCTTGCTGGTCATTAAATTGGGCTATCCGACAATGCAGGAAGAGCTGGACATCATCGAGGGTCAGCGGATGGTCCATCCAATCGACGAGCTCGAGTCGGTTGTGAACTCGGAAGAGATTCTGAAAATGCAAGAGGTCACCAGAGGAGTCTACGTCGACGACCTCATCAAACAGTACGTCGTGACCATAGTAGAGGCGACCCGCGACCACGAGGACATTTCCCTGGGGAGTTCGCCTCGAGGGTCGCTGGCCCTGTTCCGTGCCGCCCAGGCGCAGGCCCTGATCAGGGGTCGGGATTATGTGCTGCCGGACGACGTCAAGGAGCTGGCGGTGGCGGTGCTCAGCCATCGAATCATCGTGTCGGCGGCGGCGAGAATGCGCGGCATAAGCGGCCGAGAGGTCATATCGGGTACGGTGGACCAGGTGCCTGTGCCGGGCGCACAGGCCCAGGGCTGGCTCAGGAGATGACGCTATCTCAGATTCCAGGCTATATTTTCTAAGACGATTCTTCTTAATCCTGGCGCTGATGGTTGTCGCCGTGTTCACAGGCGCATCCACGGGATTCGGGCTGTTTTATCGCCTGTTCTACATCCTCGGCCTCACTCTGATTCTCAGCTACATCTGGAACTGGATGAGTCTCAGAAAGCTCGAAGTCGAGGTGGAGCGCCGAACCCACCGCGTGCGCGTAGGCGACATGGTGGAAGAGCGCATCACCTTGAGAAATAGAAGCAAGCTACCCAAGCCGACGCTGGAGGCGGAAGACCTCACGGACCTGCCGGGGTATTCCAGCGGCATGGCCGTGAGCCTGACGTCGAACAGCTTTCGTTCGTGGCGAACCCTTACCCCCGCCCGCAAGCGTGGCGTATACAGAATGGGGCCGGTCCGCGTGTCAAACACGGATGCCTTTGGAATATTCAGGAGGGAGCGGCACTTCTGCGGCACCGACTCCCTAATCGTCTACCCACGTACGTACGATATTCCCAGCTTTGCCGTGCCCCCGGCTCGGCTGTCCGGAGAAAGCTCCACGCGAAGGCGCACTCACGACCTCACGCCTCATGCGTCGAGCGTCCGCGACTACGTGCCGGGAGAGAGTATTAGCAGAGTACATTGGCCCAGCACGGCACGCCTGGGAAGGCTCATGTCCAAGGAGTTCGACCTCGGACAGTCCAGCGACGTATGGATATTCGTGGACCTGCACAGGGATGTTCAGGCCGGAGAGCTGGAGGAGAGCACCGACGAATACGCCGTGACTATCGCGGCCTCGTTGGCCGGAAAATACCTGGAGCAGAACCTTCCGGTGGGACTCATCGCCTACGGAGACCGGCGGTACTTCCTGCCCGCCGATACGGGTGCGGGCCAGTTCGACCGCATAATGGAATTTCTGGCCATGAGCAAGGCCGAGGGCACGACCGCCCTGGAATCGGCGTTACCCAGGGAGGAGCAGATCTGGGGCTATCATAGCTCGCTAATAGTTATTACACCCTCCAATCGGCCGGAATGGGCAACGGCTATCAGGGAGATCACCAAGCGGCGTGTCCGGGTGGCGGTCATCCTTGTCGACGGCCAGTCGTTTGGCGGCTTATTCGAAACGGAAGCCGTGATTCCGCATCTGTATGAGGCCGGAGTCGCGCCCTACCTGGTGCGGCGTGGTGACGACATTCCCGTCGCCCTCGATCACGTGTACACCAGCCCGGAGCTACGTGCGGCCGAAGAGCTCGAAGACGCTGAGGTAATGCTGTGAGCACCGAGAGCGCCGCCGTCTCCAGTATATTCCTCCATCCGCAGCCCAGCGGGCCTAGGCGCCGGCATCCCCTGGTCAGGCTTTACGAACGCTTCAACCCCAGTCAGGGCTGGGCGACCCTGGCGATACTGCTCGGCATGCTGCTGGTTGTGGGCGACTCCTTCATCGCCGCAGACTGGGTGAAAACGCCCGGACTGATGGCCGTAATCTTCTGGGGTGCGTTGGCGGGTATCATTCTTGCGAAGATCAGGCTCCCCTTCTTCCTCCTTCATCCCATCGGCATCGCCGTGGGCTTCGCAGCGGTAATATGGCAGACGACGGGCCTGACAGATTCCGATGAGTTGGCAGCCGGTATTCTCGAAATCTGGGACCGTGTGGGAGTCTGGTATGAGGCGGCAAGCAACGATGGGATATCAACGGACCTTTTGCCCTTCTCGCTCGGCATCACAGCCCTGGGTTGGTCACTGGGATATGTGGGCTCATGGTACCTGTTTCGAAGGAGCAACGTCTGGGTAGCGGTCGTGCTCGGCGGGACAGCGCTGCTGACGAACCTCAGCTTCCTCCCCGATAAGTTCGGCTCCCGGTTCTTCCTGTTCACGTTTTTCGCGATGCTGCTCCTGGTACGCATGAGCGTCGTCCAAAACCATATTCTGTGGAAGCGAAACGGCACCACGTATAGCCTCACCGGAGGCTGGCTGACCATGCATGCGGCCCTCTGGTTCAGCATCGTGGTCCTCGTGCTGGCGGCGCTCCTGCCGATGAGGGTTCTTGTGTCGGAAAATCTTGCCCATCTGTGGAGCGTGGCGCGCACGCCCGTCGAGGGCCTGGAGGAACACTTCGCGCGTCTCTTCTCCGGGGTCCCAAACCGCAAGGATCTCCATGGTAGATTTTTCGGCAAGACGCTGCCGTTCGTTGGAAAGATCTCATTCGGCGGCGAGGTAGTCTTCTGGGCTGACACCGAATATCCATCCTACTGGCTTTCGCAGACATATAGCGAGTACACATCGCAGGGTTGGAAGGCGGGTGACAGCCAGAGCATAGCCGTTGGCCCCGAAATTGTATCGCCGCCAAGGTCTGACTTCTTGAAGCGCGTGTCCGTGGACCAGAGCCTGCAATTGAGCTTCCCGACTAAGAAATTCCTGTCCGGCGGCAGCCTCGATTGGGTCAGCCATGACGGTTTGGTTGAGTCTCTGGCGCCAATGGAGTTCGAGATCGACCTGCTGGATGATACCGATGATCAACTGCTTCCCGAAGATATCCAGAGAGTCGGCGCCCAGATTCGGGAAGAGTTGAGATTTCCACCCGACAGGTTCGTAGAGTCCTTTGTATCCAGAATCCTTCCGGAGGACCTGGTGCTGGGCAAGCTTTCGGTCTCCAGGGGTCGAGAGGGACACCGTGTATACATAGGAGTTACGCTGGTCCGCAAAGAGCCGATCACGCCGGAGGTCATTTCCTGGGCGTTTTCCACCACGCTGCGGGAAAACGAGCCTTACTCGCTGGTCTCCTTCGTGTCGCTTGCCGAAGACGACGATCTGAGAGGGGCGGAGACCAATTACGGCAGATTCATAACGGACCACTACCTTCAGTTGCCGTCAACCCTGCCCGACAGGGTCCGGGAGAAGGCGTTGGCGCTCACCGAGAACGAGGATACGCCCCTGGACAAGGCGTTGGCGATCCAGGAATACCTGAGGGGTGACGGGTTCACGTACTCGCATGACATCGAGGCCCCTCCCAGAGGCGCCGACGGCACCGACTATTTCCTATTCGAGACGAAGACCGGTTACAGCGATTACTTTGCCTCTTCGATGACGGTAATGCTTAGGGCCGTGGGCGTGCCGGCCAGGATGGCGGCTGGATACGCGCCGGGCGAGTGGGACCCAGAACAACAGGTGCGTGTCGTTCGGGACCGGGACAGCCATGGCTGGACCCAGGTATACTTTCCGGACTACGGCTGGATAGACTTCGAGCCTACGCCGAATTGGCCCAGGCACGAGCGGAGGTTCATCGCCGGTCCAGAATCCGGAAGGTTTCCGAATCGCCTGGGCGTGGGCGTGTTCGCCGGCGACGAGTCGGAATTTCTGGACCCGCCGGACCCTGACGAGGACGCTCTCCTGTTCGATGAAGGGTTCGGCGGCGGCCCCCGAGTAGATATCACTGGAATCGTGGTTAGGACGGGCATAGGCATGGTCTCCGTCGCGGCCCTGATAATCGTTGCACACCTGGCCTGGAACTTCGGGCTAGGCGGGGCCACGCTGGTTGAGCAGCTCTACGCCAAGATGAACAGGTTGGCGGTGCCGGCCGGAGTTGGCCGTAAAAGCAATCAGACCCCGACAGAGTTTGCCCTCTCCGCAGTAGGCGCCGCCGAAGAAGCGGGGCCCGCCGCGCGGCGTATTGCCTGGGCATTCTCATCGGAGCGTTACTCGGAGATGGGCGGTGCGGATTCGAGCCAGTCCGCGGAGAAGCTCGTGCAGGACTGGAAGAAAGTCAGGGGAAGCCTGATTTCGAAGGCCTTGAGGCGCCTTATGCCTTTTGGGAGGGAACAGGGATCATGAAGCGATACTTCGATGTATTCGAGACCGACTTTGGCTGGGTAGGTCTGCTGGCCTCGGAGAGCGGCATTCGACACTCGACCCTGCCACAGTCGACGCCCGGGGAGTGCGTGGCACTACTCGGACACGAGATGGACGGCGCGGAAGAGGCGCCCGACAGGTTCGAGGCGGTCCGCGAGAAGATCGTGCGTCTGTTGGACGGAGAGGACATCTCCTTCGAGGACGAGGCCATAGACGTGGAAGACGCCACTCCATTTCACAGAGCGGCGTGGCAGGCGTGTATGACGATTCCCAAAGGTGAGACCCGCTCTTACAAATGGCTGGCACAGCAGGCCGGCAAGCCCCAGGCCCCAAGGGCGGCGGGCCAGTCGATGGCGAGAAATCGCCTCCCGCTCATCGTGCCCTGCCATAGGGTGGTCGCCAGCGACGGAAGCCTGCGAGGGTTCGGCAAAGGCGCGAGTCAGCTTGGCCTAAAGCAGCGGCTGCTGGACATGGAAGGCGTCCAGGGCCAAAAGAAAATGCCGCTCGATTAATGTCAGTGCTGAGCTGATGAGGCTGATGCAGCCGTCATGAAGCGACCACGCTGGCGCGGCCCGAATCTCCAAGGAGCTCCTGTAACCGGCTCTCGAGCTCCGGGCTCGCGCTGACCCTGACCATCGTCCACTCCATGGTAATGACGCGCCCCTTCGCTGCTATCTCCAGCACTACCTCGTCTTGACCCTGGTATTCCAGCAACAGGCGCTTCACGTCCTCGAGCAGGAACTTATCGGTGTCCGGCTCGTCGGTCTCGCGAATCCGAAGGTTCAGCCTGTACGAGCCCGCTCCATTTGTGGCGGCCGGGGCCTGCCCTGAAGCGCCGTTCGCGACGGGTCGGCCGGCGGTACCGGGGTCCTTTGTTGATTCGGCTGCTTCGGTGACTAGAATTGCGCCGTCTTCCAGCTCCTCGGCCTCGCCGGCATCATCCGCTTGAATTTGTGGCGCACGTACCTCGACCTCATCGGAGGCGTCGGGCACTCTGAACTCGATCGCGCTCAGGCAGCTGACGCTCATCTGGTCTTCTCTAACGCGAAGGGTGCCGGTAACCTCGACCAGCTTCCCTCCTTGCCAGAGGCCCTCCGTTTGCTGCAGCACGTCCTCCCAGACGAATACCTCGATCGCGCCGTCCAGGAGAGCCAAAGAGGCGATGGTGAACGGCTTCTGCTCGCGGGTGAATCTTTCGACTACGTCGGATACCTGGCCAACGAGCGTGAGCTTCTTGCCTCCCATGGTCGTATCAAGATCGGACAAGAAACCTATCGCCTTGGAGCCCGCTCTGTTGACCGCCATGTCCAGCATATGACTACTGGAGAGGGAGACGCCGAGTAGCTC
This sequence comes from Chloroflexota bacterium, assembly GCA_022565015.1. Classification (GTDB taxonomy): domain Bacteria; phylum Chloroflexota; class Dehalococcoidia; order Lucifugimonadales; family JADFKI01; genus JADFKI01. The sequence continues at coordinate 9,722 of JADFKI010000039.1, read as the reverse complement.
GCGCTCCCAGAGGCTCTTGTCACCTTCAGGCGTACCCAGGTCCGGGATTTCGATGCTCGTGAGCTGCGCGGGCACGGAATCTCCCATCTGCTCGAACATGTTGACCTGATTGGAGTCTCGGAGCCGGGCCTCTCCCGCCGCCAGGGATGCGATACGGTCCACTACCTCCAGCAGCCCTCCCCTATCGCCGAACTCGTCCATCGCACCGGCCTTTATGAGGCTCTCCAGGGTCTTTCGGTTCAGGCCGCCCATATCGGCCGAGCGACACATGTGCTCGACGGTCTCGAAGGCGCCTTCCTCTTTCCTGGCCTTCACCAACGATGCCGCGGCGCCGCTTCCGACGTTCTTGATTGCGGCGAGACCCACGCGAATGGACGCAGCGCCGTCTTCGGCTATCTCTATCGTATAGGTTACGTCGCCAAGATTGACGTTCGGGGGCAACACCGGTATCTTCATTCGCCGGCATTCGGTGACGGCGGTGACGATCTTCTCGGTATTGTCGATGTTGGAGTTCAGCAGCGCCGTCATGTACTCGGCGGGATAGTTGGCCTTCAGGTAGGCGGTCCAGTAAGAGATTATTCCGTAGCTGACCGAATGCGCTTTATTGAAGGCGTAACCGGCGAAGGGCTCAATAAGGGCGAATATCCTTTCGGCAAACTCCTGCTCATAGCCCTGCTTCAGCGCGCCCGCAACGAAATTCTCCTTCTCCTCCGCCATGATTGCGGCAATCTTCTTGCCCATGGCCTTTCTCACGATATCGGCCTCGCCAAGGGTATAGCCCGCGATGGTGCGAAATATGTGCAGCACCTGGTCTTGATAGACGATGACGCCGTAGGTCTCCTCCAGGATGTCCTTCAAGTCCGGATGGGGGTATTTTGCCTTATCGCGCCCGTGCTTGGCCTCGATGAATGAGCTGATGTGCTCCATGGGACCGGGCCTGTATAACGCGATCATCGCGGCGACGTCGGCAAGCGAAGTGGGCTTGAGCTCCTTTATGTACCGCGTCATGCCGGAGCCCTCCAGCTGGAAGACGCCTACGGTTTCGCCCCTGGAGAGAAGATCGAACGTCTTGGCGTCGTCCAGGGGAATTTCCGTCAGCTCGAGGTGCTTGCCTTGAGTCTCGGCTATCAGGTTTCTGGCCCTGGCGAGTATGGAAAGGTTGGACAGCCCAAGGAAGTCCATCTTGAGCAGGCCCAGGTCGGCGCACGGGGCCATCGCGTACTGCGTCATGACCACGCCGTCGTCGTTTCCTCGAATGGGCTTCTGGAGCGGTACGACGTCGTCCAGCGGCTCCTGGGAGATGACGACCCCGGCGGCGTGAGTGCTGGAATGGCGCGTCAGACCCTCCATCTCCCTCGCCGTATCCACCAGATTCTTGATGCCTTCGTCCGCCCCGTATATCTCCTTGAGCTCCGGGGTCGTCTCCAGGGCGGTGTCCAGCGTCATGCCCAGCCGGATGGGTATGAGGCGCGCGACCCTGTCGACCTCGGCATACGGCATCCCCAGGGCGCGGCCTACATCGCGCACCGAGGCCTTGGCGCCCAGGGTGCCGAACGTGATGATCTGCGCCACGTGCTCCCTGCCGTACTTGTCCATCACGTAGTTCAGGACTTCCTCGCGTCGGTCGTCCTGGAAGTCCATGTCGATGTCCGGCATCTCTTTGCGCTCGACGTTGAGGAACCGCTCGAAGACGAGGGTGTACGGCATCGGATTTATGTTGGTAACGCCAAGGCAATAAAGCACGAGGCTGGCCGCGGCGCTTCCCCGCACGGCGAAGAAGATGTCCCGGTCGCGAACGAATTTGGCGATGTCCCACACTACCAGGAAGTAGTCGGCGAACTGGGTATGTTTTATGACCTCGAGCTCGTATCGTAATCTCTCCTCGTCCTTTGAAGAGGCGTCATCGAGCCTTCGCCGCAGGCCCTCCCAGCAGAGCTCCTCCAGGTATTCGTCGGCGACTCGGCCTTCGGGCAACTGGTATTTAGGCAGGCGAAGCTGAGAGAAGTCCAGCTCCAGGTTGCACATCTCGGAAATTCGCCGGGTGTTGCTTATCGCCTCCGGGACCTCGGGCCAAAGCTCGGCCATCTCCTGCGGACTCTTGAGGTAGTAAGAGTCCTCCTCCATCTTCATGCGGCCTTCGTCGTGTATGTTCGTATTCGTGTGTATGCAGATAAGGATATCCTGGAGCGGCGCCTCCTTCTGCAGGGTATAGTGAGAATCGTTGGTGGCCACGACGGGGACCTCCAGCTCTCGATGAAGCTCCATGAGGCCCTTGTTGATTACCGGCAGGTCCGGGACTCCGCCGTGCTGCATGAGCTCCAGGAAATAGCGCTCGCCGAGCAGCTCCCGATAATACGCCACCGACTCCCTGGCTCCGTCCATGTCGCCCTGGGCGATGGCTCGAGGCACCTCGCCGCTGGGACATCCCGACATCACGATGAGGCCCTCGTGGTACTGCTCCAGGACTTCCCTGTCTATTCGAGGTTTGTAGTAATACCCTTCGAGGTGAGATTTGGTCACCAGCTTGACAAGGTTCTGGTAACCCTTTGCGTCCTGTGCAAGGACGGTTATGTGGTATGGGCTCTTGTCGTTGGGGTTCCTGCTGTGACGGCTGCCCTTGGCGACATACATCTCGCAGCCGATGATGGGCTTGATATCCGCGGCCTTTGCCTTCTGATAGAATTCGATGACTCCGTACATAGCTCCGTGGTCGGTGACGGCAAGGCTGTCCATGCCCAATTCCTTGGCCCTGTCGACCAGAGAACCGAGGCGGCTGAGACCGTCGAGCAGGCTGTATTCGGTGTGGACGTGAAGGTGGGTGAACAAGGGGCCTCCAGAAGATAGGTTCTAATCGGCCGGGTAATTATAGCACCGTGATGAGCGCCTGCGAACAGGTGTGCACGCCGAATTTATCTTAGAAAAGTATTAGAAAACGTCTGGTGCGTTCCTGGAATTTTCGGCAATAGAAGAGGCCCCCCGATATATCGGGGGGCCTCTCTAATTTCCCTCGTCCGCCTTTGGACTAGTAGTCCATCGGGGGCATTGGGGGCGCCGCGGGAGTATCTTCCTTGATGTCGGTGATGAGAGTCTCCGTTGTCAGCACCATGGACGCGACGCTGGCAGCGTTCTCAATGGCGGCGCGTGTGACCTTTGCAGGGTCCATGATGCCCCGCTCCATCAAGTGGGTGAACTCGCCGACCTCGGCGTCGTAGCCCCAGTCGCCCTCGCTCTTGAGGCTCTCGGAGAGGATGACCTCGCCGGAGACGCCGGTGTTTTCAGCGATGAGCTTTAGGGGCTTCTCAAGGGCAGTGCGAAGGATACGCACGCCTGTGGCCTCGTCGCCTTTGAGGTCCATCTTGGCGAGGGCGTCGCGAGCGCGGATCAGGGAAAGTCCGCCACCGGGAACGATTCCCTCTTCAACCGCCGCTCGGGTGGCCGATAGCGCGTCCTCTACCCTCTGCTTCTTCTCCCGGAGCTCCACCTCGGTCGCTGCGCCGACCTTGATGATGGCAACGCCGCCGGACAGCTTGGCGAGCCGCTCCTGGAGCTTCTCGCGATCGAAGTCTGACGTCGTCTCATCGACCTGGGCCTTGATCTGGTTGATTCGGCCCTGGATGTCGGCCTCTGTGCCGCCTCCGTCTACGAAAGTGGTCTCTTCCTTGGTGGCCACGACACGTCGGGCCTTGCCAAGGTCCTCGACCGTTACGGAATCGAGCTTGCGGCCTACCTCTTCGCTGATGACCGTGCCGCCGGTGAGGATCGCCATGTCTTCGAGCATGGCCTTGCGTCGGTCGCCAAACCCTGGGGCCTTGATAGCCAGAACGCTGAGGGTGCCCCGAAGCTTGTTTACGACCAGCGTCGCCAGGGCTTCGCCGTCGATGTCCTCGCCTACGATGACAACGTTCTTGCTGACCTGAAGAATCTTCTCCAGCGCGGGAAGAATATCGGTTACGGCTGAAATCTTCTTGTCAGTGATCAGAATAAGGGGCTCCTCGATGACCGTCTCCATCCTGTCCTGGTCGGTAATGAAGTAGGGGGAGATGTAGCCGCGGTCGATCTGCATGCCCTCTACGAACTCCTGCTCGTAGTTCAGGCCCTTGGACTCTTCCACGGTGATGACCCCATCCTTGCCGACCTTCTCCATGACGTCGGCGATCATGTTGCCCATCTCATCGTCGTGGGCGGAAAGGGACGCGATCTGACCGATCTGTACCCTGCCCTCCACGGGAATGGACATCTCGGCGATCTGGTCTCGAAGGGTGACCACGGCCTTTTCGATTCCCCGCTTGAGGGCCATGGGATTCGCACCCGCCGCGATGTTCTTGAATCCTTCGTGAACAATGGCCTGCGCCAGGACCGTGGCGGTCGTCGTGCCGTCACCGGCAACGTCGTTTGTCTTGCTGGCGGCTTCCTTGAGGAGCTGCGCGCCCATATTTTCGAATGGGTCTTCCAGCTCGATCTCCTTGGCGATCGTCACGCCGTCACTGCAGATCTGGGGCGGACCGAACTTCTTGTCGAGAACGACGTTTCGCCCCCTGGGGCCTAGAGTCACACCGACTGTGTTTGCCATTGTGTCGATTCCGCGCTTCATGGCGGCTCGCGCGTCCTCACTAAATGTGAGTTGCTTGGGCATTTTTACCTCCTTGAATGATTACTGGGTTCTCGGGTCTTGATTACATCTTGAAAAGAATGTCGTCCTCGCGAAGTACGAGATACTCGATGTCGCCTTCTTTGTATTCCGTTCCTGCGTACTTGGAGTAGACTACCTTGTCGCCGACCGCGATCTCCATGGGTATACGGCTTCCATCGTCGGTAATGCGTCCGGGACCGGCTGCTACGACGGTCCCCTCCTGGGGCTTTTCCTTGGCGGTGTCGGGAATGTATATGCCGCCCGCGCTCACCTGTTCGTCTTCGTCGTTGGGCTTTATTACTACCCTGTTGCCAAGAGGCTTGAACGTGACTTTGGCCTCTGTCGCCATTTTGGAAATCCTCCTGTTTAGATTATTGAATCCTTGCTTGATTAGCAGTCTCAGCTCGCGACTGCTAAGTTACAATCTTACGGAGCGAACGACAACTTGTCAATAAAATTGTAGGGAAAGTAAAAAATCCGCTGCGCTTGGTGACAAGCGGGTGAACGGATTTCGCCGGACCCTAAGTTCAGACGTCTATTGGGTGAAGGCACTTACTGTAGCCGTATACGCCTTAAATGCGCGGGTTTCATGGCGTTGACCCCCGGCCAGGGCCCCCGTATCATCAGGTAATGGAGCACTCTGGGAGCACGTCCGTCGTTGCCGGATTGGCGGGAATCGCCAGGTCCGTTGTCGTGACGGCACGCCCGCGACAGTGGACGAAAAACCTCATAATTTATCTGGCGTTTCTCTTCACCGTCAACGAGGCGTGGAGCACCCTCGAACCAGCGGCGACCCTTGGGCTGCTGGTCAAGACGACGGTCGCCTTTGTGATCTTCACCGCGTTGACCAGCGCCGTCTATCTCGTGAACGACATCGTCGACGTCGACGTCGACCGCCGGCATCCCAAGAAGCGCCTGCGACCGATTGCGTCCGGCAGGCTGCCCGCGCAAGTGGCGGCAGGCGTCGCCGCTATATTGTTGACGGCGGGAATCGGCGTGGCTTTTTTCTTCGAGACGCTCTTTGGGGCTGTCTCCTTCCTCTATGTCGCCTCCATGATTGCCTACTCCCTGGCGCTGAAGAATATCGTCTTGCTGGACGTATTTATCATAGGCGCGGGGTTCGTGATGAGGGCCGTGGCCGGGGCGGTCGTAATCAACGTGCCTATTTCGCCCTGGTTGTACATATGCACGGGCCTGGGGGCGCTGTTTCTTGCCCTGACCAAGAGAAGGGCCGAGCTAGCCGTCGCCGGGGATGCGGCCTATACGCAGCGAAAGTCATTGAACCAGTACACCGTCGGCCTGCTGGACCAGCTCATCGTGGTCGTGGCAACCTCCGCTGTAATCGCATACTCTCTGTACACCTTCACGGCCCAGAACCTACCCGAGAACCACGCCATGATGATAACGATTCCCCTGGTGATATTCGGCCTCTTCCGTTACCTCCTCCTCATGCATACGAAGGGCCTGGGGGAAGAACCCGAGGAAGTGATCATCAAAGACACGCCGCTAATTGTCGTGGTCCTAATGTGGCTCGGTTCCTCAGCCGCCATCTTGACCATGTTCAGAGGATAGTAGCTCCCTCCCCGTCCCATCCAAGGGCTTTAGCTGTTATCGGCGGTCCTCCCTGTGCTACACTCGGACTGGCCATGTTCCCTGGCAGGGAGTTGAAAAACTCTTTCCACAATCCCTTTGGCACTCTTTCCAGCAAGGAAAAGGGGGAAAATTGTATCTGAGGGACACCCCGTTCGACGATGCTCTCCGCGGCGGCGGAGTCCGAAGAAATTCAATTTAAGGAGTCGGACAGGGCAGGCTCTCAGACTCCCAGCAATCCGACTGAGGCGGACTGCACTCCCCATTTTTCATCAGCCTGCGAGGTCACGGGATGGCCAGATAAAGGAGAAAAAAATGGTCCCACCGGAATCCCTATTCGGCGTGATACCCACGTGGATCGGCGTATACGTGATTTCGGTGCTGGCCTTTGCCGCCGCCGGCCTTATCCTCTATCGCAGGGTGTTCCGGCTCGTGCTCCTGGGAAAGGACGCCAACAGGTACGACCAGCCGCTCAGACGCTTGATCGGGGCACTTCCATATATATTCGGTCAGCGCAAAGTCCTGCAAAGTGTATCCATCAGGCGGGACAGGGCGGGCCTCATACACTTCTTCATCTTCTGGGGCTTCTTGTCCTTCACCCTGAGCTACGTCCTGTTCATATTCGGTGACTCGGCGTGGCGCGTGCTCTCCCAAAAGGTGCTATCCGAGACCGGCGTTAAGGTCTTCACATTCTACCTGGACGTTCTGGCCGTCGTCTTTTTCGTCGTGCTGGCATGGGCGGTGCTGAGGAGGTGGGCCTTCACGCCGCACAGGCTCAGCTTCGACCTGACCCAGAAGAAAGAGTCGGCTGTCATACTGCTGCTCATCGCGTCGTTGATGTTATTTACCCTGCTGACGGAGGCGTTCTTCATCATATCGGGAGGGACCGGCGCTCATGCCTCCGCTCCCGTGGGTGTCGCGCTCTCCAAGCTCTTCGACGGCGTGGTCAGCGCGGGTGTCGCCAATGGCCTTCAGGGTTTCTTCTGGTGGGCGCACCTTGGCATAATACTCGGATTTGCCATCTACATTCCTCTGTCGAAGCACATGCACCTGGTCGCCGCTCCGATAAACTTCTTCACCCGCTCACTTGAGCCGAGGGGCACCCTGGGCACACCGATGGACCTGGAAACGGCGGAGGTATTCGGGGCCCATCGCATTCAGGACTTCACGCAGAGAGAGATCCTCGACGGTTACGCCTGCGCCGTGTGCGGCCGATGCACCGACGTCTGCCCCGCCAACATCAGCGGCAAGCTCCTCTCGCCCATGCACATCGTCGAGAACCTGAAAGAGCACGTTCTGGAGGTAGGCCCAGGTCTCGCCGGGGGAAATGACGAGCAGGAGACGAAGCCCCTCATCGGCCGTTGGATACCGGAGGAGATGCTCTGGGACTGCCTGACGTGCGGCGCCTGCGTGCAGGTGTGCCCCGTCGGCGTAGAGCACATCGACACGATAGTAGACATGCGCCGGTACCTGGTAATGGAAAAGGCCGAGATGCCGGAGACGGCCAGGAACGCCCTGCAAAGCATGGAGCAGCGAGGCCACCCCTGGCGCGGCACCACCTACAGCCGCACCGACTGGGCCGAAGGTATGAACATAAAGACCCTCGCCGAGCATCCCGAGGCCGAGGTCCTGTTCTGGGTGGGTTGCACGGCGGCGTTGGAGCAGCGGAGCCAGGGCGTCGCGCGCTCGATGGCGTCCGTCCTCAAGCGGGCGGAGGTGGACTTCGCGATCCTTGGCGACGAGGAGACCTGCACCGGTGACCCCGCCAGAAGAATGGGCAACGAGTACTTATACCAGACGATGGCCCAACAGAACATCGAGACGTTCAAGAAGTATGACGTCAAGAAGATAGTAACCACGTGTCCCCACTGCTTCAACACGATCAAGAACGAGTACCCGCACCTCGGCGGCAACTACGAGGTGATGCACTACAGCCAGTTCGTCGCGGACCTGATATCCGAAGGCAAAATCAGGCCGATCGTCGAGCTGAATACGACGGTCGCCTATCACGACTCCTGCTACCTCGGCAGACACAACGGAATCTACGAAGCGCCACGTCAGATCGCCAACGCCATACCCGGACTGGAGCTTGTGGAGATGGAGCAGAACCGCGAACAGGGCTTCTGCTGCGGCGCCGGCGGCGGGCACATGTGGATCGAGGAGAGCAAGGGCAAGCGCGTGAACCACATTCGAACCGAGCAATATCTCGATACCGACGCACCGACGGTCGGCGTATCGTGCCCATTCTGCCTTCAGATGTTCGAGGAGGGCATCGGCTCCAAGGAGCTGCAGGGCGAAAAGCAGGCCAAGGACCTCATCGAGCTCCTGGACGAGAGCCTCGGCGATTAGCATTTCAGATAGGTTGGCTGAAAGCAAATGGCCTTTATGGAGGCGTGCAGACTTCGTTTTGATGCCGGATATGGGATGTGTAATACTGTAATTTATGAGAGAGGATATTATGGGCACATTTAGTGTAACCGTCGCAATCGGAGACATTGAAGATCATGGGTCTGAGGAAGTCGAGGCCCTGGTCGACACTGGCGCGACCACGACCGTTGCTCCTGCATCGCTCCTGAGAAGGGTAGGTATTGAGCCGACCATGACCCGAGAGTTCGAGTATGCGGACGGACGGAAAGTCGACCTGGAGCTGGGGCAGGCCATCGTGAGATACGAGGACAGGCAGGCGCCGACTCTAGTAGTCTTTGGCGAGGAAGGGTCGGGAGTACTCCTCGGCGCTATAACGCTTCAGGCACTTTTCCTTGGCGTAGACACCCACAACGAACGACTCATCCCGGTTACCGGTCTACTGAATTGATGGAGGCTGCCTGGTTCTAAGAGCGGACCCGCCTGTGGGCGAATGTGGTAGCGACTTACATCCCTACCCAGGCCACAACCCCAACCGCGCGTGTGAGGCTCATCAGGGAGGCCATGAATTGGCCGGCGAGAAAATATGTTGTCTAGGCCCGGCCATCTATACATCATTCGGATCGCTTACAATGACGCCCAGACGTTCTTCGTGACCAGCCCATCTGACAACATCGGAGGAAGATATGTTCAAGTTTTACAGGATTCACCTAAAGACGGTTGACGTGGTTGCAACGGCCCGCTGGTACGAGGAGCGGCTGTCCGCTAGAAGGGTTGAGGAGTACCGTCGGGATGGCAATCACCACATCCTGGTGGACGTGGACGGCATCGAGATAATCATCACCCAGCCGCCGAACGCCGCAAGCCTTCCGGTGGCGCCGGCCGAACCCCACATAGGGCTAGAGCACATCGGACTGACCACCGGCGACCTCGAGGGCCTGCTGACTGACATGGAGGCTCACGGCGTGGAGATCATCGAGAGGGCGCCCCCGGACAGAGAGGGGGAATACGCCTTCGTCAGGGCCCCCGATGGCGTGAGGCTGGAGCTGGTCCAGGGATAGTGGATTAATCAAACCAGAATTTGGAGAGTCAAAAGTCGTCTAGATGACGGTAGACTTGATACGTGCAACGAGTTTTG
>JADFKI010000038.1 GCA_022565015.1 Chloroflexota bacterium | reverse complement strand
TTAACGACATCGAGCACCGAGGCGCCCTCGGCCGCTTCGATCTCATGTCCGTTAATCGCAAGCTTGATGCTCACGGTGTACCTTCCTATATTTCGTCTTTTTCTACAGTGGCAGAAATACTACTTGGTTTGCCAACCCTGTTAGTTCATCCGCCGCAGCAATAAGGTCAAGGTCCTCTATACGCCTTCCTATGGTCACCTCTAGCTGATGCGCGTATATCATACCAGCAAAATAAATGCCTTCTCTCTGACGCTTTGTGCCCTCTGCCAAAAAGTCACGGTCCCGCGTGAAAAGCGCTCGCGTGAGCGCAGTTGCTCTGTCAAGGAGCGCGGCATCTTCCAATTGACTTGCCCCATCCTCGTAAGCTGTGATTACATCGACACCTCCCACTTGAAGGCCAGTCGTTATAGCACGAGGCACATGCTGGTCCATGTAGAAAGCGATAGCCATCAACGTGGGCGCTTGAGCTTTTCTATAAGAGGAGAAGGTTTGACAGTTCGCCTCAACTCATCAACAGCCTGTAACCCTCGTTCGATATCCTCACCCATCTCGGATTTATGGTCCCAGTAGTAGGCCAACGCAGAGTGAATCTGTCCCATGGTCAAAATTGGATGCTGAAAATGTAACTCCTCCGGACTCCAACCATAGGCGATGTGGTCAAGAACAAGCTCGACGAGCTTCATCTTCGTGCCGACAATCATCGGAACGCTGTCTTCCGTGAGCATGATGTGCTCATATCGCGTCTCTGTCATAACCGTCGGCACCCCCTTTATTGGGTTCCTATAAGACTCGGCAATCTCCTCGTCACATTCAAGGGCTTCAAGATATAGAAATAGCTCACAGCACCTTATACTACGTCGAAACGGCCGATGGGTAGCCTTTTGGTCAAAAATAGCTCTTATCCCGAATTTGCATTTTCCAGGAAGGTCACCTGTAAACGTCCCTGCGGTGACCAACCGCAAAAATCGTCACCACCCTACGACTATAGGAAATCTGATAGAGAATTCGGTACGAACTTACTCTTATCCTGTAAGAATCATCGCTGCCAACCAATTTCCGAGAACTTCTCGGCCTTGGCTCTGCTGCCAATGATTCAATGGCGCTCAATACTCGTCTCGAAATACTTGCCGGAAGCCGTTCCAGCTCTCTGCCGGCGCTGCGTGTTATGCCTACGGCGTAATCTGCCACCTTTTTTCCAGTCTCTTTTTGACCACTTCAAGTGATTCTGTAGGCTCGTCTGCTCTATCGACCATGACGGCCAAATCGGCCAGGTCCTCCAAAAGCTCTTCATACTCCTTGATCGGGAGGACGATAGCCTGACGTTTGCCTTGTTCGTCGACTATGAATCGCTTCTTTGAATTCGCCAATTCAACCTCGAATTCTTAATTCCACGCTGGCGTTTCGAGCGCCCAACCCCGGCAGGCAACCCTGAGCTCACGACAAAGATATGCGTTCAGCACCTTCCGCTGACTACTTCGAATGAGGCAGTCTTCTCAAAAACACGCCATTGTCTTGCGCTACCATGTGACACGAGCCATGCACCGCTGCCCTCATATGCAGCTTGCCACCCATCAGTCCGGCGTGCGATATGTTCACATAAGGAGGAGTCACTTCGAGACAGCCACGTCTTTATGACAGCAATGGCCTCGGCTGAGCTCAGTTGCGGTGTATCGCGAATTGGAATAGGTGGAGTTGGTCTAGCTTCACGGTCAGAGCTACAAGCCACTAACATCAACACTGCAAATAGCAAAGGTGCCAGAAGTACATGAATGCCCACATGAAATCCTGGTATTTCCTTACCCGTCCGAGAGTCGTTTGTTTTTCGTCTCATTATTCAGATTACTCCAGTGGGGCCAAGCAGCCCGTCATCTGAATCTGCTATATCCTTGATTTTCTTCCGCCAGTCGTGAGCGGCTTTTATTTTTGGCAGGGTTTCACTCTGCCAGCGTTGAGCTTCGTGGCCCAGTACTTTGGCTATGATATCCGATGTGCCAATAGCTGCAGCCAGCAAAGCGTCACAGACGCCGACAAAAAGTTCTCGATCATATCGGCTGGCGAGTACCAAGTTATGAGTTTCCGGATCAATGAGAACTTTGAGGGAGTTCTCCCTTGAGTGCGCGGCATACTCGCTGAGTACCCCGTAATTGTATTTCCAGGCGTTGTAGAAATCGTCTCCCTGCCTTTTCGCCATCTCAGTATAGGTTAGTTTTCCCTTTCCCAGCCTCCCCACATTTCCCAACAATGCCTCTAATGTCGCAGGGTTATTCTCACAATCGAGGGCAACAAGATTGTCCTCCGATGCAGATCGAACGAGGGTAAGTGATTGGATATAGTAGCCTTGTTTCAGAAGTTCGGATGCGCAGCGTAGCGAATTGAAACTTCGCGTCGCTAGAAGAAGGAGCGCAAACTGCAGATGGTTTTCCGTAGTTCGGGTGAATGTACCTACCTGCGAGAGTCCACGCAGACAACATGTGAGAAGGTTTTCAACTAGCCCAAGTTCCCCAGGTTGCCTGTTGGCTGTCTCGTTAATAACCTCAGCTACGATTTCTTCCAAACTACTATCTCGAATTGATGTCATCTGACACCTCCGACACCTCTGAAGGCTAGTTCTTAACTTTATGGTGCGTTTCCTAACTAAGAAAATTCGTCGCTGAAGAAGTGCAGGGCGCTTAGGATGGGATTGCCGGCCGCCTGGCCAAGGCCGCACAGCGACGCCGCGTTGACGACTTTCGCGAGCTCCCTTAGCTCGGCCACGTCTTTTTCGGTCGAGTGGCCCGCCTTGAGCTTGTCCAGGAGGTCCACCATGCGGGGCGTGCCTTCACGGCACGGCGTGCACTTGCCGCAGGACTCTTTGGCGTTGTAATCGGCTAGCCCCCTTATGGAATCCAGGACGCCCGTGCGGTCGTCCAGGACGATCACTCCTCCCGCACCAAGCATGACGCCGGACTCGTGCAGAAAGCCGGGCTTGATCGGCGTGTCGATTTCCGATGCCGGGAAGATTCCGCTGGAAGGACCGCCTACTGCGATCGCGGCAAGCTCTCGGCCGTCCGGCAGCCCGCCCCCGATGTCGAATATGATCTGTCGCAGACTCGTCCCCATGGGCACTTCCGCCACGCCCGGGCGCCTGACCGACCCGCTTAGGCTGATTATCTTCGTGCCGGTCGCGTCGTCGGTCCCGACCTCGGCGTATGCCTTGGCGCCGTTGGAGAGGATATAGGGCAGGCTGCACAGGGTCTCGGCGTTGTTGATCACGGTCGGCTTGGCCCACAGGCCCTGCTCGGTGGGAAAGGGCGGCCTCAATCGAGGCTCGCGACGATAACCCTCCATAGTGTTCAGCAGCGTGGTCTCTTCGCCGCAGACGTACCCGCCGGCTCCTCGCATGATCTCGACCTCGAGGGAGTAACCCGAAGCAAGGATTTTTTCGCCTAACAGGCCATGCTCGTACGCTTCCTCGACTGCTCTCTGCATTCGGTCCGCGGACAGGTTGGCCTCGGCGTTGATGTAGATGTAGGCGCGCTCCACTCCGGAGGCGTACGCCGCGATGATCGCCCCCTCCAGCAGACGGTGGGGCACGCCTTCCATCAGGTGGCGGTCCTTGAAGACGCCCGGCTCGCCCTCTTCCGAGTTCACGACGAGATATCTGGGCTCGACCTTTACCGAGCGGGCCCCCTGCCACTTCAGCGCCGCCGGAAAGTACGCGCCGCCTCTACCCCTAAGGCCAGACTGCTTGACCACCTCGATCAGCTCATCCGGCGTCATTGCCAGCGCGTTTGCCAGGCCCAAATAGCCTCCGTGATCGAGGTAGGAGTCGATGACCTCGCAGTCTAGCTCGCCGCAGCCATCGAGGGTAATCCGGCGCTGGCCCGAATGGAAGCCGCTTTTCCGGGCTGTTTCCGACAGAGACCCGGATGCCACTTGCGCCGCTATGTCTCGCGCCGACTCGGGGCTGACTCGAACGTACCGATGCCGCTCGCCGGACGCCGTCGTGACCAGTACCTGGGGGGCATCGAAGCATGCGCCGTCGCAGCCCGCCGTTACCATCGACGCATCGTCGGGCAGGGCGGCGGCCAGGGCTTCGGCTACCTCACCGGCTCCGACCGACATCGAGCAGTGCGACACCTGCACCGTGACAACCGTCTTGCCGTCTTGAGTACGGCTCAAGCGTTCTCTTGCTTCTCGGACCAGTGTCTCCAAAGCGTCATGCACACTCACGTTTAAGAAAGCTCCTCGAGTTGCGCCTTGACCGAGTCCGCATCGACCCTTCCGTGCCAGACGCCGTCAATCTCCAATGCCGGCGCCATACCACATAGAAATCCGCACGGCGTCTCCTCGATGGTTGTTTCTTTCCCATTTGCCTCCGCGAACGATTCTCTGACCGTTTCCAAGATCTCGCCGGCGCCGTTGATCCGGCAGCCAAGGCCCGTGCAGACTCGAATCACGTGACTGCCGGGGGCTGTGGTCCGTAGCTCCGTATAGCTGGTAGCGGCGCCGTAGACCTCGCTTGCGGGAATCCCAAGGTGCCACCCAACAACCTCCATTCCCCAATCGGGGAGATATCCGAACTCGTGTTGAAGGAAATGGAGCGCGGGAAGGAGCTGACCGTGGTCTCTGGGAAATTTCTCACGGAGTACGGAGCGAAGCGTGTTCCTGTCCGTATTCAAGATATCCTCGTCGCATTAGTTTTTGGTGAACAGAGGAAACACCACCTGCCGGATAGAGCCCCCCACGAGGGTGCCCATATGTCAGTCGGCCGTAGCAGGAGCGCCGACGACATCCGGCAATCCAAGCTCGCGCAGCTTGCCCTCCGGTATCATACCATCCGCAGTCCAACCTCGCGCGCGGTAGTAGGACTGAATCATCATCTCCAGCTCCTCGCGTTCAAGCCGGGTCCCTTCCGCCACGCCGGTCGGCAGCTTCTCGGAGAGTATTCGGTCGGGTAGCGTATCGTCGGACGCCGTCCAACCCTCGCGGACGTTGAAGAGCTTTTTCAGGTTGTTGATGCGCTCGCCTGCCTGCCTGAGCTCATCCGCCGTCATGGACATGCCAGTGATGTGGGTGTATATCTCCGCGGACTCGCGATATAAGTCGTCGAAGGCCTTTCTCAGGAACTTGCACCATATGAGCGAGTCCAGCACGGCAGAAAAGTCCTCGCCCTCCATGGTTATGCGGCCTCGCGCGTCGTCTGCTTTCAGCCTGTCCACCCTGGACGAAAAGTCGGCCTCGTAGGCTGAGGAGCGATTGTGGCACGCGCCCCGCGTGCTGACGGCAAGCCCAAGCGCCATCGTCTTGAGGCTGCGGGGCTCGTAGCCGGGCATCTCCAGGCCCTTGACGTGCATCGCCCACGCCTGCGAGCCCCTGCCGACGCTCTCCGATGCCAATCGAGAGCCTTCCGCCAGCAGCGCCCCGAAGCCCTCGCGCCTCGATATTTTCTCCAGGACCCGGAGGACCGCGTCCGAGTCTCCAAACCGCAGATCAATGCCATCGGTGTCATCGAGGGTAAGAACGCCGCGGTCGAGGCACTCCATGGCCCAGGCGATCGTTACGCCTGCGCTGATCGTGTCCATGCCGAGCTCGTCGCACTTTGCGGACGCCCGAATAATAGCGTTCGGGTCTGACAGACCGAGCATAGGGCCCAGTGCGAAGGCGCTCTCGTACTCCATGCGGCCGCCAGCCTTGGGCTTATCGTCGTTAGTCTCCAGGATCCTCTCGCAACCTATCGTGCAGTTGGCGCAGTGGGCGTTCTTGACGAGGTGCGACTGGATCAGCTTCTCGCCGCTCATGGCCTCAGCCCCGTCGAATGTCGACTGTTGAAAGTTCAGCGTGGGCAGCGTGCCCAGGCGGTTGAAGACTGAGATGTTGGCGATGGTTCCCAGCGTGCGGTACTTTTCGGTTGCGGGGCCCAGGCTGCGCTCCGTCAGGCTCCTACCGATTTCGTTGAGGGCTTCCGGCGCCCTCACGGGCACCGTCCCGGTACCCTTGACTGCGATGGCCTTCAGGTTCTTGGAGCCCATCACGGCTCCCGGACCCGTGCGCGCCGCCTGCCTGCCTCCGTCGTTGGTTATGCTCGCGAACCGCACCAGGTTCTCGCCGGCGGGGCCTATGCAAGCAACACGGGTGCGCTGTCCCAGCCTGGTCTTGACGGCCCTTTCCGTGTCGAGTGTCGTGAGCCCCATTAGCTCTGCCGCGTCGAGGAACTCGACCTCGCCGTCATTGATGGACAGGAGTGTAGGGTGGGGGCTCTTTCCGGTAATGACCAGGGCGTCGAAGCCCGTCTTCTTCAGCTCGGTCGCCATGAAGCTCGATGACAGCGAGTCTCCTATGAGTCCGGTCAGCGGAGATTTCGTGAGCACCGCGAACTTGCTGGACGTCGTGAGCCTGCTTCCGACCAGGGGACTGGTTACGAATATCAGAGGGTTTTCGGGGCCCAGGGGGTCTGCGCCGGGCGGGCAATGGTGGTAGAGGAGGTACGTGCCGAGACCCGTCCCCCCTATGAACTTGCGGAGCACGTCCTCGGGAAGGGCTTCCCACCTGACTTCCCGAGAGGTCAGATCGACGAGCATTACCCTACCGTTGTAACCAAACACCGTCCAACTATCCTCCCGCCTGACTGGAAAAGAGCAGCAGCGTATCGCCAGTCTTCAACGCGAAGGCGGCTTCGTCGATAAACGATGTCCCGTTCAGGTTGAAGGTGTAGCTCTCCATGAGGGCGCTCGAGTCCTCGGAGATCGCCTTGCCGACCAGCTCCGGGCAGGCGTCCGCCAGGGCCGCGACGACGGCCGATATCGATCCATCGGCGGCCGTCTCGATAGACAGCCTTTGTCTTCCGCACGCGATGCGGGCCATGCCGAAGAGCTCGACGGTGATGCGTACCTTATCTTTGATCGCCTTTGCCGCTCCAGTCATAGTGACGCTCATCGTCCGCCGGAAACGAGTTCCGCGGCCTTTTGAAGGTCCTGCTCCGTATTGATGTTGAAGAAGCTCAAGTGGTCGGGATCGAAGGAATCGACCTCGCGCTCGGCCACGAATTTCACCCGAACGTCATCGAAGAAGCCTGCGATCTTAAGATCGTCGGCGAGAATCTTCTTCTCGATGGCCGGAAGGCACACCTTGGAGTAGGCGGCGTGAATGGGCTCGGGCCTTCCGTCCAATACCGGCACCACGGCATCGCATTCGTCGGTCTGGTCCAGCATGTGCCTCAGAAGGGCCACGTTCAAAAAGGGCATGTCGCAGGCCACCACCATTGCCCAATCTTCACGGCCGGCCCTGAGTCCTGAAAAAATACCTCCCAGGGAGCCCTTGTCGGGATAGGCGTCGACAACGACAGTCGCGTCCTGCGGGAGCGGGAGCTGTGAAGCCCTTTCGATTCCGTTGACGACCACGACGATCTCATCGGCTACCTCCGACATGCGAGCGATTACCCGCGAGATGAGCGGCTCGCCTCCCACCAGCTCCACGGCCTTGTCACGGCCCAGGCGGCGACTCCGGCCCCCGGCGAGCACCACGCCCGTTACGTTCTTACGATGCGTCATTTCGCCAACCGCGCGATGCGCTCTATGGACTGTCCGAATCTGGCTACCATCATCCAATTATACGGCCATGAAGCCGTTTCCAGCAATTATCCGTATTTATTGCACGTAATATGTAAAAACGGGACACGATATTCGTGTCCCGCTCCGTTAGATTCTTGAGCTCTCCGGCGCTACAGACCCAGAATGTTGCCCTTCGCATCCACGTCCAGCGCCCGCGGCGAGCCGGGAAGTCCGGGCATCGTCATGATGTTGCCGGCGATGGGGTAGATGAAGCCCGCGCCCACGGACGCCCTCACGTCCGAGACCTCGAAGGTGTACCCGGACGGGAGGCCGCGCAATCTCGGATTGTGGGAGAGCGACAGGTGAGTCTTCGCCATGCACACGGGCAGGCCGCCCCATCCCAGCTCTTCGTACCGCCTGAGCTGCCTTCTGGCTGCGGGAGCCCACGCCACGTCGTCGGCGTTGTAGACCTTTTGCGCCAGCGCCAGGACCTTGTCCTGAATGCCCGCATCCTCGGGATAGGCATACGAAATCTTGGGGTCTTCGCCCCTGGTCGCGTCCATCACGGCCCGGGCAAGGTCCTCTCCGCCCGCGCCGCCCTCGACGAACACGCGGCTCTCGATTGCGGCAAACGCGCCGGCCTCCTCGCAACGCCGTTTCACGATAGCCGTCTCGGCCTTGGTATCCGTTGGGAAGTTGTTCATTGCCACGACGACCGGCAGGCCGAAGGACTTTATCATGCCGATCAGGTGGGTCAGGTTAGGCATGCCCTTTTCGACGGCCTCCTCGTTGGGACTATCCAGCTCTCTTCTGGCTACGCCGCCATGAGATTTCAGCGCACGGACCGACGCCACGATAACGGCCGCGCTGGGCTCCAGGCAGTTGAACCGGGCCTTGATGTGCATGAACTTTTCGAAGCCGAGATCGGCGCCGAAGCCCGCCTCGGTTAAGACGTAGTCCGCGTATCCCAGGCCTATGAGATCGCCCATGACGGAGCTGCAGCCGTGGGCGATATTGCCGAAGGGGCCCGCATGCACGATCACAGGTTGGCCCTCGGTGGTCTGCACGAGGTTTGGCTGAATGGCGTACCTGAGAAGGGACATCATTGAGCCGACGGCGCTAACGTCCTCCGCCGTAACGGGCTTACCATCGTCCGTCATTCCCACGACGATCTTGCCCAGCCGCTCCCTGAGGTCTTCGAGGCTCGAAGCCAACGCGAGCACGGCCATGATCTCCGACGCCGCCACGATATCGAAGCCCGACTCTCTGACGGGGGCGTTGGCCGATCCGCCGACGCCGGTGACGATAGTCCTGAGCGCTCGGTCTTCGACGTCCGTGACGCGCCGCCAGGTGATCCCCGAGGGCAGAAACCCTGGAATCTGGCCACGCTGCACCACGTTATCGGTCAGGGCGGCCAAAAGGTTATGCGCGGAGCCGACGGCATGGGCGTCGCCGGTGAAGTGGATGTTCACTTCGTCCTGAGGCTCCACGAGGGACTTGCCGCCGCCGGTGCCGCCGCCCTTGATGCCGAAGATCGGACCGAGGGACGGCTCACGCAGCGTCGCGAGGACGCTTTCGCCCAGCCTGCCGAACCCCTGGGCCAGGCCGACGGTGATCGTGGTCTTGCCCTCGCCGGCGGGCGTAGGTGTGATTCCAGTTACGACTACCAGTTTGCCTCGCTTGCCATTCTTTCGCATCGCCTCCAGGGGAATCTTGGCCTTGTATTTGCCGTAGGGTATGATCGATTCAGGGTCGAGACCCAGATCCTTCGCCACTTCAACTATCGGCCGCATTCAGGAAACCTCCGGTGCATATCGCTTGGGCCTGGCGTGTGGCCTCGCCTGCGCCGGCCCCTAGATCGATTTATTAAGGTATGATTCTTGCCGGAGGGAATTGTAGCACAAGCCCTTATGGGCGGTATTTTTCACCCTTCTCTTGAATGAGAGCAAACCGACGCATCTGAAATTGCTGGAAAGGGATCATTTTATGGTCACCGTAGGACAAAAAACCCAACGTGAGCTGAGCGTGACAGAGGCCATGGTCAAGGGCTACGCCGAGATCACCGGAGACTATAACCCGCTCCATTTCGACGAGGAGTTCGCAGGCAAGACTCGGTTCGGCGGCCTGATCGCGCAGGGCGGCATCACTACCGGGCTGCTGCATGCCCTCGTGGCCATGGATATGCCCGGGCCTGGAAGCGTCTTTTTGAGCCAGAGCTGGAGCTTTCCCAAGCCCGTCTTTATCGGCGATACGATTCGGGCCGAGGCGACGGTGACGTCCTACTCCGAGCGAAGGGGCATCGCCAAGATGGAGTTCGAGGTCAAGAACCAGCGAGGCGAAGACGTCCTGACCGGCGAGGCCACGGTCATGCAGTTCACGCCTGAACAGTAATGTGGCCAGATCTCGATCTAAAGACCTCTAAAATTCTTGATCTGTCCGACTCTTATTATCTATCCCAAATGGGCGGACGCCTTGTTCCCACCCGCCCGCCCTAAGGGGTATTTGTTCCTGGGGGCACATCCCCCAGACCCTCTGCCAAAGTGGGAAAGCCCCCTCTGGACTCCCCCATGACCATTTCAAAATAGTTTCTTGTTCGACGCGCCATTCAAGGGTGAACTCCGCAGCACTACAATGCACTATGTCCAGTTGAACACGACCTTGCCGGTGGTCGCGCCCTCGAACAGCTCATATGCCTCCCTGGCCTGGTCCAGCGAAAACCTGTGCGTGATGATGTCCTTGAGGGGTATGCCTCGCTCGACGACCCAGTCGGCCAGCTCCTCCAGGATGGCCGTGCTGAAGGTCCATGAGCCGTGGAGGGTCAGCTGACGATGAATGATGTCGGGGGTTGGTTCGAAGGTGACTGTGCCGCCTTCGCCAACGAGGCAAGCCCGGCCCCATATACGGGTGCTTCGGACCGCATTCGCGCGGACCTCGGCGATTCCCGTGGCATCCAGCGTGGCGTCTGCGCCCTTGCCGTTCGTTAGCTCGTACACGGCCTGCACGGGATCATCGGCCATCGGGTCGATGGTCGCCCATGCCCCGTGCTGCTTGGCCAGGGTCCTACGCTCCGGCACCGGGTCGACGGCCACGATTCGCGCTCCCATGTGGGCTCCCAGAAACGTCGCGCTCAGACCAACGGGGCCCTGGCCAAAGACCGCCAGGGTGTCTCGCCCGGACACGTCCAGACGCTTGAGGGCCTGGTACGCGGTCCCGGTGCCGCATGCGATCGCAGCGCCCTCCTCGAAGCTCAGCGACTCGGGCATCGGTACGCACATATAGTCCTCGATGAGCTCGTAGTCCGCGTGTCCTCCGTGTGCCTGGGAACCGTAGACCTTCCGGCCGTCCTGGCACAGCTGAGTCCATCCCGTCTTGCAGTGCTCGCACTGGCCGCAGCCGCTGTAGTGGTGCACCATGATGCGGTCGCCTGCCTTGACGTTGCGGACCAGAGCGCCTACCTCCACCACCTGGCCGCACGGCTCGTGGCCGGTGATGATGTCCTGCCTCGCCGTCAGCTCCTCCGGGGCAGACCTGTACGGCCTCAGGTCGCTGCCGCACAGCCCAGACGACTTCATTGCGATGACTACCTGCTGAGGTCCTGGCTTCGGGTCCGCGAAATCTCTGATTTCCAGCTGGCGATTGCCCGTAAATACGACGCCCTTCATTGCGATCCTCCATTCTCTTTCATGCAGGCTACGCGCCGAGTTTCTTAGCTCGCGGGATACGCGCCAAGTCTATCAGAGGCGTCGCTTTCAACCAACGTTGGCGCGGAGATTGGCCGGGCCCTGGGACGACGAGTTAATGACGCCTCGTCGATGACCTTGAAACAGGCGGACCGTCAAGGCTTAAAAGTATGCACACGAAACGCCAACGCAAAACACACCCTGCTCATTCGGTTTGCCCACGTTTCCAACGGATCGCAAATGATACACTCCAAATGGTCATGTGAGCGGGTTGAGGTGGACGGAACATCGACTGAATTCCGTTGCGTGGCCTATGCGGACTTCCCCCCTCGTGGCTCCTTGCCGCGAGGGGGTTGGTTATTTAACGACAACCGTTTCCTCACGCGGCGAATACCCGGCCCAAACGCGACAAAGGTTACTTCGACATTGTTTCTTCCGCCCAGGCGGCGCCGACCGATTCATGCAACTGCAGGTAGAACGCTACCTAACGGCGACAACCCCTCACGACGCGACCTCACACGTGAGGGGTTTTTTCTTCCCCTTCTTGACCGCGGAGGCTACAGAAACTGAGCCCCCTTTTATCAAGGAATACCTTGGAGTCCTCGGCACACCGGTGGCATAGGGCGATTCTTAGGCTCAAGCTACCTTGCTATGAAGCCGCCGTCTATGACGAGCTCTGTGCCCGTCACGAACGACGCCTCGTCCGATGCCAGGAATAGGACGCCGTAAGCGACTTCGATGGTCTCCCCGGTCCTTCTGAGGGGCGTGAGCTTGATCTGCTCGTCCCGCATTGCCGAGTCCACGCTCTGATTAGACCTCATGGGCGGCATGAAGCCGGGGTGAACGGAGTTGACTCGAATGCCCTCGGGACCGTACCTGACGGCCATGGCCTTCGTGAAGATTCGGACCGCTCCCTTGGACGCGTGGTAGGCGGGGTGGCCTCCTTCGCCTCCGACGAACCCCATAATCGAGGAGATGTTGACTATGGACCCGCCGCCGTTCTTCTGCATCTGCAAGACGGCGTGCTTGGAGCCGAGAAACACGCCTGTTGCATTCACATCCATGATCCGGAGCCAGCCGTCCGTGTCCAGCGGGTCTCCCTGCGAACCGCTGCTAATGCCGGCGTTGTTAACGAGGATGTCCAGCCTGCCGTGGCGAGATACCGTTTCACCAATCAGCCCCTGCCAGCTGGCCTCCGATGTCACGTCGTGGTGAATATAGAACACGTCGCCCGCTGCGCCGGCGATGAGCTCCTCTGTCCGCTTACCCTCTTCATCAAGGATGTCCGCGATGACGACTTTAGCGCCTTCCCGAGCGAACAGCCGGGCCTCTTCCGCTCCCATGCCTCGCGCCCCTCCGGTAATAATCGCAACTTTGCCTTGTAAACGCATCAGCTCCCCCTTTTCACGGACCTGAAATTCGTAATCGCCTATGATGCGGTCATTTTGCGATAGCAGGAATCTTTTGTCCAGACGTATTCGATGTCGGGCTCATGTCCGAGCTAATGATTTATCACGGCGTGGTAATTGAATTATCGAAATGTGGCCGGGCGGAAAGCCACTTTTCGGCGCCAAGATTCAGATGCGGCCAAAGGGGTTACAGGGGATTCCCTCGGCGGTGCTCAATCAACAAGTCGTCCTCTGTAATTGTGAACTAACGTAATCAGTGATAAAGTATTCAGGTGTTTTTCAACCCAGATTGCGTCAGAAGAGAAGAGAGCGACCCCACGAAGAGACTCAGAGCAGTTCACACCATACATGAGAGCCGCCGCGCTGGGCTCCCCGTTCGCTATCTCGAATCCTCACCCCCGGGTCAAAAAACCCAACCCCAAATCTTCGAAGACGGCTGCGGCGCGGAAGATGTGCCTGATATTAACCCGCTCGAACTCCCAAGGATGTCAGGCGAATTCCCACCCATGAGTGAAAACGTATGAAACTTTTAGCTTTGCTTGTCGTAGGTTTTATCGTCCTGTCTGCATGCTTGCCCGACGTATCAACCGAGCTGTCCGACCTGGAAGCGCGGGCGATTCTCGAGCGAGAGGTCCTAAACCTTTGCAGTACCAGAAGTCAAACCGTGATAACGGGCATCATAAACTCCATCCAGGAAGCGCAGGCCACTGCCACCAGGGACCACTGGGTATTCGAGATCACGGCGGCGGGGTCGGGCAAGAAGCTCGAGGCGCTGGTGTTCCCGTCCAGAATCGTCTCGGGGAGCTTCATCAGGGAGATTCAGACCCGCACCTGCGGTTGACGTGTCCTAATTTGCGCCGATAATTCGCGAGGACTTCCGGAGTGAAAAGGCGGCTAGCTCATCTCCCGCAGCTGCTTCTGCGTGATGAGCATGTAGGCGGATACGCCGAAGAGAAGCACGGCCAAAATACCGATTGCGAACTGCGGCCCGAGGTAGTCGATTAGGAAGCCCGTCGGCAACACGCCCAGTGGCATGAGACCAAAGTTCATCATGAAAACGCTCATGACGCGACCTCTATACCGGTCTTCCACCTCTTCCATGATCAGGGACTGATTTATCGTCCTGCGCCCTGCATCTCCGAGACCCAGAAGCAACATGATTGCCGCCGCGGCGAAATAGAACGGGAAGATGGCCAGCAAGAACAGCGCGATCGCTGAGGCAAAGCTACCCAGGATGAGAAGCAGACCCCTTCTCCACTGTCCGATGGTGGCTATGAAGAGCGAGCCGACCAGCGAGCCTCCTCCCATAACCGCCACCAGCAGCCCCATGGAGTCAGGTCCCAGCCTGTAAACGTCCACAACGAATACCGGCATAAGAAAGCGGAAGGGCATCGCCAGAAGGGTCGTCGCCAGGCCCATGACCAGCAGGATCCGCACGATGGGACTGTGCCAGATGTAGACGAGTCCCTCGCCGATATCGCTCATTACCGGCCTCTTGGATTTTACTGCCTCGACATTTTCCGGCATCTTGACGAAGGTGGTAAAGACCACGGAGAGGCCCCCCAGGACTGCGATGACGAAATATACGTTGTGGGGCCCTGCGAAGGCGTATAACCCTCCGGCGACAGCGGGTGCGGTCAGCGTCATGGCGCTCATTGCCGCGGCGTTGAGCGCCATTGCGTTGCTAAGATTTTTTTTGCCGACAAGCTGCGGAATGATGGCCTGCCTGGCCGGCATCATGAAAGCGAACATAGCCCCCTGGATAACCGAGGCCAGGAAGAGCAATTGCCAGGTTACATATCCTGCAATGATCATGAGGGCTACCGCCAACGCGAGGACCGCACCGATCGTCTGCCCCAGCTGTATGATGAGCTTGCGGTCCATCCTGTCGGCGATGGCGCCACCGAACAGGGCCAGCGTCAGCATCGGAATGGCCGAGCCCGCGGCCACCAGTCCAAGCCTTCCCGCGGAGCCCGTAATGTCGTAAACGAGGTAGCCTCTGGCGAGCATCTGCATCTGCATGCCCCCCATCATGGCCAACATGCCTAGCCAGAGAAAGAAGAAATTGCGGTTAGAGAGCGAGCTGAATGTGTAACGCCACCCCGAGGTAGGAGCGGCTGCATCGGCCTCACGAGAAGATGCCGTCGAAGAGGGTGTGGCACCTGGTAACGCGGCCGCCCCACCACCTCCACCTATAGACGATGCATAGCTTGGACCGGAGTCAGCTTCAGAAGCATCGTTCATGAATTAATCTTATACCTATCGGCCCGACCCGGCAAGCAGGCCGCCGGCCGGCCCGGCAATAAAAAAGGGGTCCGGGCTGTGATATACGCTCATCCGCCGTGGGCGGAAGGTGCTCACAGGTGTTCAACCCGGACCCGTCTGTCTAACTGTAAAGCGTGGCTTGAAATTCGAGGCACTCAAGGAATCATACCACATCGGACTCACACGGAGCATGATAATCACACGCAGGTCCAGCCAATCGCCCGACGCTCAAGCGACCTAGGGCCTATCCGAATAGCTCATTTTGGACGTTTCACGGTCCTTCGTCAGAGCTCAGCACGAACGGAAGATTGCCCGCTCGTGGTGAGCTTGTCGAACCATTCGCGGCAGTTTTTGGATAGGCTCCTAGTGGAATCTTCGATCCACTACTATGTTCGATGGTCAAGTGGTAGGATTAGTGAAAATCAGCTCACGATAGAGGCAATCGCGCATGGGCAATACCATGGGACAGATGTTTCGCATAACCACCTGGGGCGAGTCTCACGGAGACGCCGTCGGAGTGGTCGTAGACGGCTGCCCGCCGAGGCTTTCCCTGGATGTTTCGGACATTCAGAGGGAGCTGGACCGGCGTCGGCCCGGCCAGAGCGAAATTTCGACCCAGCGCAAGGAGGGCGACCAGGCCCAGATACTCTCAGGCGTGTTCGAGGGTAGAACGCTGGGCACGCCCATTCTCATCGGAGTCTGGAACAAGGACTCTCGCAGCAGAGACTACGAGCACATGCGCACCAAGTACCGCCCGTCGCACGCCGATTACACCTACGACGCCAAGTACGGCATTCGCAACTGGATGGGCGGAGGACGGGCCAGCGCCAGGGAGACGATCGGCCGGGTCGCGGCGGGCGCCATCGCGAAGAAGGTCCTGGCCCAAGAGTTCGGCACCGAGATAATCGGCTACGTCAAGCAGGTGTGGCAGCTGCACGCCCAGGTCGACCCCGACACCGTTACCGGCGAGGAAGTCGAGTCCAACATCGTGCGCTGCCCCGACCAGGACATGGCGATACGCATGATCGAGCGGATAAAGCAGGCCCGCAAGGACGGCGATTCCCTTGGCGGCGTCGTCGAATGCGTCGCTCGAAACGTCCCGGTCGGGCTTGGCGAGCCGGTGTTCGACAAGCTGGAGGCCGATCTGGGCAAGTCGATGCTCTCGCTCCCGGCCTGCAAGGGGTTCGAGGTCGGGTCCGGCTTCGGCGGCACGACCATGACCGGCTCGGAGCACAACGACCCCTTCTACTCGGAGGGCGGCCGCATCCGGACCAGGACAAACAACTCCGGCGGCATCCAGGGCGGCATCAGCAACGGCGAGAATATCATCATTCGCGCCGCCTTCAAGCCCACGGCGACGATTATGAAGGCTCAGGAGACCGTGGACGACGAGGGCAATCCGACGACGCTGGAGGGCAGGGGACGCCACGACCCGTGCGTGCTGCCAAGGGCCGTGCCGATCGTGGAGTCCATGATGGCGCTGGTGCTGGTCGACCACGCCCTACGCCAGCGAGGCCAGACCGGCGAGGTCCGGGGTTGGTAGACAGGCAACAAAGAGCGCCGACTTGCAGACTTCGCCCTTCGACGGGCTCGGGACGAACGTGACTTTCGCAGCTTAGGGTCTTGCACATAATAACGTGTCAAGAGGGGAATTCGCTTTAAATGTTCTTGTGTTCGCGCTCTCTGCTATCCTGGAGCAGCGTTCAGTCCAGAGGTTCTGATCTACTAGAAATATGTGCCCTGACAATAATGATCAAGAGCTCCTCACGATTCGAGCCAACACGATCTTTGTGCTGACGGACTCGTGTCGGATTCTGCACAGAAACAATCCGGACCACGCGGCAGGTCCGCGATTTTACCTGGCAAGATGCACTTCAGGCAATGTCACCCGAATAGGCCACGATGTAGGTGACAGCGCCGCCCAGGCGATTGAGAACTTGGTCGCGGGCGAGCCTGTCTTCCGTCACTCAGACATTGCACCCGTCCACCTCGACGACTATCACCGAATTTTGGCTGCCGAGGCACCGGTGGAGCGGCGCAATATGGGGTTGACCTGGACATTTCCAGATTGTCTTGACTATGAGCACCCTGCGACGCTCGTGCGCTCAGACACTTCTGCAGGCGACCGTTTGATTGCTCGCCTGACCGAGCGGGGTATGCCAGAGGCCGTTGCTGCGTCGGGGTTTGTGGACGTTGGCGAGTTCTGGGAGCCGTGGTGTGTTGCACTACATGGTGAGGAGATCGCATCAATCGCCCTTACGGTCGGCCTAAAACCGGCGAGTGCGGAAGTGGGTGTGACCACTGTGCCAGAGTTCCGAGGGCGCGGTTTCGCGGCGGTGGCGACTGCCGGATGGGCATCGCTCCCAGCACATAGCGGACGAGTCCTCTTTTACAGCACGGACGAAACGAACGTATCCTCCCAGCGGGTCACTCAGCGGCTTGGTCTACGCTTCATCGGTGCAAACCTGACGATCACTTGAATTGTAGAGGCCAGCCTGCTTTCTGTTCGACTCGGGCTAGTTGTCGCCGGCATCCCAAGTGCAGATGTCATCTTTGACATCATAGAATGGGCTGATATTCCCCTCTCCGTGGGTGGCTAGCGCTTTTTTTGAATTCCTTATTTGCAAGAGCCCAAGCTCCGTTCGTGATGAGCTTGTCGAACCCACAGCTTCTATCACGATTTTATGTGCAGAGCCTTTCCGCGCCACTAGGTTACCGGCGAGGTGCCGCCGTCGATGTTTATGGACACGCCGGTGATGTAGGCGGCGCGCTCCGACGCCAGGAAGGTAATCAGGTCCCCGGCCTCTATGGACTCGCCGACGCGGCCCAGGGGTACGCGACCCGCCATGCCCTCGTAGAAGGCGTCAAGAGTCAGGCTGGGGTCCTGCTCCTTGGCCCGCTCCCAGCGTCGCTCGTGCTGCCCGCTCTTGATCAGGCCTATGCAGATCGTGTTGACCAGGATGTTGTCCTTGGCGTAGTCTTTGGACATCTCCTTGGTCAGGGCGATGCCCGCCGCGCGGCTCACCGAGGTCGGCACGGAGCTTGGCGCAGGGGCCTTGCCTCCCGGCGTCGTGATGTTGATGATGCGTCCGCCGCCCTGCGCTCGCATATGAGGGATGGCCTTTCGCGAGCATCTGA
>JADFKI010000037.1 GCA_022565015.1 Chloroflexota bacterium | reverse complement strand
CGAATTCGCGACGCCTCTGAGTGTGATCCGTCAGAATGAGACCTCAGGTGAAACTTCGGTACGGTTCTCGGACGTTCCAGTAACCCCAGTTGAAGCTCTTTCCGACGGTCAACCCGCCCATAGAACTGTCAAGGCTCGTGTAATAAAGTCCAGTTCACCATGGTGCTAATTGCGTAACTACATCATAAAGCGCCTCCTGCTGGCAATCGTAACCATCTACGGAGTCGCCACGCTCGTCTTTGTCCTCATGCGTATCGTTCCAGGCGATCCGGCCCTGGTGGCCCTGGCCGATCCTGGGAGGGAGGGCCGCGTCTCAGAGGCGTTGATCCGCGACATGCGGGTGCAGCTGGGCTTTATTCGCCTCAAGGTGATTCCCGACGAAGAAGCCCTGAAAGCAGATTACGGAGATGAATACACTCAGATAATCCAGGCGATACACGACGTCGATCCACGAATTCTGAGATCACGAAAGCGCGGGGGCCAGGATCTCAGATTGGAGGGATACCTGCTGGACCCGAAATACATCCTCATAGGGGAGCGGGACGTCAATATCTTCGAACAGTATGCGGAGTGGATCTGGGACTCCTTCCGCCTCGAATTCGGCGAGTCCATAAAGGTCGGCAGGCCCGTGAGGGATGAGTGGCTGCGGCGTTTCCCCATGACCTTGAACATCGTGGTTCTCTCGGGAGTCATCACGCTCGTCACCGCCGTTCCAATGGGGGTCATCTCGGCTATACGTCAAGACAAGCCCGTGGATTACGTGTCCAGAGTTATAGCCATAGCCGGCCTGTCCATGCCGTCGTTCTGGGTGGCGATGCTCCTGATTCTCGTTCTGGTTACGCAATTTGAGTGGCTTCCGCCCCTAGAATACGTTCCCATCTGGGAGAACCCCGTACGCAGCTTGACTCAGTCCATCTTCCCTGCCATCGCCGTCGGCTTCGTACAGATCGGCCTAATCGCACGAATGACCAGGTCGTCCCTCCTGGAAGTGCTTAGGGAGGACTACGTACGCACCGCGCTGGCCAAGGGCTTGAGAGAGCGGGTCGTCGTCCAGCGCCATGCTCTGAAGAACGCCTTCCTGCCGGTGTTGACCATATTCGGATTGCAGCTAGGATTTTCCATTGGCGGCATTGTGGTCGTGGAGACCGTGTTTAACCTGCCCGGACTGGGTCTCTTCCTGGTGGAGTCGGTGGTATTTCGAGACTATCCCGCAATTCAGGCTACCCTCTTTGCCACGGCGATTTTTGTGACCGCGGCCAATCTCATCGTTGACCTTTTGTACGGCTGGCTTAACCCAAGGGTGCGATACCAGTAATCGAGAGCGAGGTCTGCTTCTTGGTTGAGAAGACATGTCCATAGCGACCGAGCGTGACGAAATAATCCTGAGGCAACGCACGAGCACGTTTGCTTCACTCTTGAATTTCGCCCGTCGTAAGCCGCTGGGCGCCATAGGTGGCGCGATCGTTCTGTTGATGATCGTTCTCGCCATTTTCGCTCCCCTTCTGGCTCCGTACGACCCCACTCTGCTTATCGACGGCGGTTCGGCCCGTTTGAAGGCGCCTTCGCTCGCATTTCCCATGGGGACGGACAACCTTGGCAGGGACATCCTGAGTCGCGTCATTTGGGGCGCGCGCCTGTCCATGATGGTGGGTTTCCTCGCCACCTTTTTTGGCACGGGGGCGGGGGCATTGATCGCACTGGCGACCGCGTATTGGGGTGGTAAGGCAGACCTGATTACCCAGCGGTTCATGGACGTTATCTGGGCCTTCCCATCACTGGTCGTTGCCATCGTCATAATAGCCGTGCTGGGCAGGAACCTTACGAACGTCATTATAGCGATTAGCATCGTGGTGGTGCCGAGCTCGGCCAGGGTCGTGCGCTCCATCGTGCTCGTCGTGAAAGAGTCCGACTACGTCCAGGCGGCGCATGCGGTGGGAGCCAGCCAGTGGCGAATCATATTCAGACACGTAGCCCCCAACTGCGGCGCACCGTACATTATTATCGCCACGGCTACTCTTGGAGGGGCCATAATCACCGAGGCATCGTTGAGCTTTCTGGGGCTTGGCATCCCACCTCCCACTCCTTCATGGGGACGAGACCTATTCGGCTCCGCCCAGAAATTCGCCGAGCTCGCTCCGTGGATGCCTATTATGCCTGGAATCGCCATTAGCGTCGCCGTGTACGGATTCAATCTGTTTGGCGACGCTCTGCGAGACGTCCTGGACCCCAGGTTAAGAGGCGGCTAGGACCCCCCCAGACGCACACCATCGTCCAAGGCTCGAAGCGTCAACACAGTGCCTCGGTCGAGAGTCAATGGTCTATCTTCAGGGACGGCCTCGTGAAAGATGTCGTGGACGTAAACGGGAGCGTTCCGTCGCGATAGTCGGCGGGGTCGGCACAGAGCACATGATGGACACCGCAACATCGTCATAGCCTGTCTTATGTGCGACTCGCGCCTCCTACCGCATGGCATCGATATCGGCGCCATGCTCGAATTGAGGCATACCACGCCTATATGCACGACGGGTTCCCCCGAGGACTGCTACTCCACGGCGTAGATGCCGCCGTCCATCGAGCTGAAATAGATTACGCCTCCGGCGATGACCGGCGTCGAGGAAATCGCTCCATCCGCCGGGAACTCCCATAGCGGTTCGCCACTCAACGCGTCCAAGGCGTAGAGCCTGCCGAGGCTATCGCCTATGTATATCGTCTCACCGGCAACCGACGGCGAGCCCGAAATGCTTCCAGCCGTGTCGTATTCCCAGATGGTTTCACCGGTCGCCTTGTCCAGGGCCAGCAGACGTCCCGTCGTCGAGGCGACGTAGACAATTTCTTTCGCGACTACCGGCGCTCCGATGAAGCTCGATTCGCTGGTCCCCATGCCCCAGACATAGCCCGCCTGATGTGGAATGACGTCCGTCAAACCCCATGCGGCCAGTTGGATCTTGGTGCGCAGAATCAGTCTGTCAAATCGTCGGTTATGCTTTCGCCAATCGATGGACCTGATAACACCCGTGGCGTCGGCCAAGAAAAGAAAATCTCCATCGAACACCGGGGACCCGGCAGCGGAAGCGGTCTTGAATTTCAACGCCGGCCTGCCGGTCTTTGAGTCTAGAATGTAAAGGTAACGGTCGTGGGACGTGACCGCCACCGATTGCTCAAATGCCGCTGGACTGGATATCAACCGCCCATCGGTCTCGAACCTCCACCTCTCAAGCCCCGTAACGGCGTCGAGGGCATGGAGCACGCCACCGCTCGACGCGACGTATAGCTCGCCCCGGTGAACAGTGGGCGAAGAAAAAATCGAAGCCTCCGTTTGGAATTCCCAACTGAGCACTCCGTTGGCGGCATTCAGCGCAATGAGCCTGCCGTCTCTGAGTCCAACGTAGACTAGGTCGCCCGCGACGGCCGGAGACGAGTCCACCGGCCCGTTGACGGCGTGCTCCCATACGAGCTCACCGGTGCCTGCATCGACCGCTACAATCCGACGATCACCTGTAGCAAGATACAACAGACCGTCTAATACCGCCGGCGAGGACAGAATCGGCTCCTCCGTGTCGAAACGCCATTTCAGAACGCCCCTGGGCGATGCAACGTCGCCGTCGACTACCGCGGCGTGCGCCGGGTCTCGCTGGTACATGGGCCAATCGTTGAGAGACGGAGTTGCCGTGATACTCGAGCTCGGAGGATCTAGTTTGCGACTGGCGCTCATGTAGCCCAGGCCGGCCAACGCCGCGAGGACGGCTACAATGGATGCGGCTAGACCCCAGACGATGACTCGATTCCGCCTTCGGACCAGCCGACGCCTTCTGCCCATTTCACGGGCCCGCTCTTCCGAGACGACGAAGACGCCCACGAGGCTCTGGCCGCATTCGACGCACCGAGCCTCTCCGCCCGCGTTCCAATTTTCACATGTCGGACACACGGATATTGCCTCGGGCCCCGATGCGGAGCCTCGGATGCCCGTTTCTGATATACCCTGCTTGCCAATCAAGGATTTAGGTCCCCGGCTTTAGGATTATTCATGGCCGCGACGTCTTCAGTATATCTCCTCCATAGGGTAGCTGCTTGGGGAAACACTTGATGTACGGAGCCATCGCATGGGCCCAAACTTCCATCGAGTCAAGAGTATGCCCAATTCTGATTAATAAGGCCCGAAACATCTTGTTAACTCCCAGAAAATCGTTCCACACCCGTGCGGCATACCATGAATATACATACACCATCGATCGCCCGCCGCCATGTTTGGCAGCCGTGCCGGCATATTAATCATCTCTGCCCCTACACGCGACGATGACCGTCTGCAGCCACACTTCAGGGAGTCGACTTAGGCCATTCACATTGCCCAGTCTGCGGACTGAATACTGTGGCTGGCACCTACAGTAGGTTCACGTTTGCCCTCAAGCCGTACCCATAAGCATTACGGATAGCAACCACGACTTCTCTTCATATGTGTATGACAATGAATGCACACCAAATACATACGAACGGCCAACCAAACCCTATAAATTGCGGATATGTTAGTTCAAGTCATATAGAAGATCGCGCATTGCATTCGCGCATTGTATTAGGGAGGAGACGAAGATGAGGACCATAATTCGTAGACTGCTGAAGAAGGAGGGTGGATTCACCCTCGTTGAAATTCTGATAGCGGTGGCAATCCTGGGAATAGTCGCGGCCGTAGCGGTGCCGACCGTGGCGACCATCAAGAGCAGAAGTGAGACGAAGGCGAACGCCAGTGAGCTGGCCAACGTCCAGGCAGCTACGGACGCCATGATGGGCGACCAGGAGATGGAGCAGGTTCTGGCCATACTCGTGGGCGCCGCCACGAATGACATGTCCGTCTTCCCAGGCGGCACCGCCAACCTTTTCGGCGGAGCGTTGGGAGACTACATGCGCCAGGCTACCACAAAGTGCACCTACTACAACTCAGTCAGCGGATTTGTCAGCCAGGACGCCTGTCCATAAGGAAGTGCAATGACGACTGAAACGAGAGCCAAGAAGATTCTAGTCATAGACGACGACCCAGGCATGCAGCGATTCCTGAAAGAGGCCCTGGAGTCCGAAGGCTATGAGGTCACTGTAGCCAGTAATGGAATGCAGGGTCTCTTCAGCGCTCAACAGGACGCACCAGACGTCGCGATATTGGACGTCATGCTGCCGGGACTCGACGGGTTCGAGGTCTGCCACAGGCTCAGGGCGGACCCGAGGACCTCTCACTTGCCCGTGATGATGCTTACGGGCAAAGAGCGAGAGATCGATCGGCAGACTGGGGAGAAGGTGGGAGCGAACAAGTTCCTATCGAAGCCCATCGAGCTGCATGTGCTGCTGTCCACGGTTGAGAGCCTTGCAAAATCCAGGGGTCGCAGCGCTTAGGGAAGTTTTGCACATAGTGATATCAGTTCGCGAGGAGAGGCATACGTTAGGTGTGCCCATCCGACATCGCAAGAAGCCCGATGAGTTACACGGCGGAAATTGCCTGGCTATGCCCCGGGCAGTTTCCGCTTGTGCCCACAGACCATGCTATGGAAAATCGAGGGGACTAATTTATGACCATAAGTTCTTCTGAGAAGCCATTCGCTCCAGCTGGTTCGACGAGAAGCCTGGGCGATGTTCTCGTCGACATGGGCTGGATAACCAAAGAGCAGCTCACGAGCACCATCGAGAGCGAGTCGGAAGAAGGCCGCAATCTCCTGGAGACCCTGCGCGCCAACAACCTCGTTACGGAAGAAGAGCTTGCAATGGCCCTGAGCCTCCATCTGAACGTACCTCTGATTGACCTGAAACGGCATCGTGTGCAGGCGGAGGCCATCAAGCTGATTCCCGAAAGCACGGCG
Source organism: Chloroflexota bacterium (assembly GCA_022565015.1). Lineage (GTDB taxonomy): Bacteria > Chloroflexota > Dehalococcoidia > Lucifugimonadales > JADFKI01 > JADFKI01. The sequence continues at coordinate 12,300 of JADFKI010000037.1, read as the reverse complement.
AGAAAGTATGGTCTCGTTCCCCTGGACACGGTAGGCAGGCATCTGGTCGTGGTCATGGAGGACCCGGGTGATGTCGACGCCGTCGACGACGCCAGCGCCCAGGCGAATATGGGAGTACAACCCACGGTTGGCCTGCCATCGGAAATTCAGGACGCCATCGACCTCAACTACCGCGCCAGCGAAGAAATCGAACGCCATATTCATGACTTCTCGCCGTCGTTCGAAGGCAACGCACAGATTGCCGACTTTGACGATTCGGACGCCGTGGCTCAGGCAGCCATCGTTCGCGCCCTGGACCTGATAATAAGTCAGGCCGTACGAGACAGGGCTTCCGACATTCATATCGAGCCTCAACAGAATCACGTGAGGATTCGCTACCGCATCGACGGCATTCTGCGGGATATCATGACAATCCCGAGCAATGCACTGAATCCGGTGATCTCAAGGATAAAGATACTGGCCGGCGCCGACATAACGGAGCGTCGAAAGCCACAGGACGGACAGTTCTCCGTACACGTCGATGGCCGCGACGTCGATATCCGCGCCGCAACCCTTGAGACGACTCACGGCGAGACGGCGGTGCTTCGTATCCTGGACAGGTCCGCCAGCCTGTTCGACATGACGGAGCTGGGATTCAGCGGCAACACCTTGCGGGAATTCCAGAACATGCTGAAGAGCTCTTACGGAATGATCCTGGTCGCCGGCCCGACGGGATCAGGCAAAACGACGTCGCTTTACGCTTCGCTTAACCAGCTCAATAGCTCCGAGCAGAGCATCATGACCATCGAGGACCCGATTGAGTACAAATTCAAGGACATCAAGCAGATCCAGGTCAACGAGAAGGCCGGGCTATCATTCGCCAGCGCGCTTCGCTCATTGATGCGGCTGGACCCAGACATTATTCTCGTAGGTGAGATCCGAGACGGCGAGACCGCTCAGACCGCGGTCCAGGCAGCCCTTACGGGCCACCTCGTACTCTCATCCATCCACGCCAACGATGCGGCCAGCGTTCCATTCAGGCTGCAGAACCTTGGCGTCGAGCCTTACCTGATATCCACCGTCGTTCACGGCGTGCTGGCCCAGAGAATGGTCCGCCGGACCTGTCCCCACTGCTCGGCGCCGTACGAACCGACGCCGGAAGAGCTTGCGGCCTACGAGCGGGATATGGGGCACAGCGGAACCATAATGTACAAAGGCGTAGGCTGCAATTTCTGTTCCAACACAGGGTATCTGGACCGCACAGGCCTGTTCGAGCTGCTTCAGTTCAACGAGGGCATGCGAGATATCCTTCAAAATGGCGCGGGGATCAGCGAGATCCGGACACGCGCGATTAGTGACGGTATGACGACAATGAGACTGGATGGAATGCAAAAGGTGAAACAGGGTATCACCACTCCATCCGAGGTCTTGCGGCAGGTCACGGCAGGAGACTAGAGCGGGTGTATTACCCCCTCGTCGGACCATCAGGACAGGCCAATGCCATACAAATATACAGCATATGACACCCGCAGGCAGCTGATTAGCGGGACCATAGACGTAGCCAATGAGAGGACGGCGAAAGAGGTCCTCCAACAGTCCGGCTACGCGCTCCTCAGCCTGAAATTCGCGCGTCCCAAATTCAGCCTAAGGAAACAGGTACCGTCCTTCTTCGGGGTAAAGACCGCTGATGTGATCTCGTTCTCTCGCATGCTTGCGACCCTCATATCTAGGGGCACAAATACGGTTGTTGCCATGGAGATATTGAGGGACCAGGTGACCAACGCGACCTTCAAGGAGATCATTCAGTCCATCGTTGACGACGTACGCAGGGGGGTCCAGCTAGCGGACGCCATGAGCAGGCATCCAGAGGCATTCTCGGCGCTGTATTGCAGGACGATCAAGGTAAGTGAGCAGACAGGCAACCTGGAAAACGCGCTCATCTACGTTGCAGACCACATCGAAAAACAGGGCGTACTGGTCTCGAAAGTCGCGCGATCCCTCGCCTACCCCCTATTCGTACTGCTGGTGGGCATAGGGGTTATCACGCTGTTGGTCCTGGTCACCCTGCCCGCATTGTCGGACCTGTTCTTGAACCTGGGAGGTGAGCTGCCCCTGCCAACGAAGATCATGGTGGTTATCACCGACGTCGCCAGCGAATACCTGCTTCACATACTGGGATTTGTTGCCTTCCTTTTTGCGCTCGGGGTAGTGGTCATGTCAAATGAAAAGCTCAGATTCAAGCTGGACATCTTTATCCTTCGAGTGCCTCTGGTCGGACCGGTGATCACTTTGCGGGAGATGATCAACTTCAGCAGGACCGTATCAACCTGCCTGGCATCTTCTTTGTCCATGCCCGAAACTCTTGGGTTAGCTGCCCAGACTGCCACCAACAGGTACGTCGCAGCGAAGATCGAGGAGGCGCGGGAAGAAGTCCTGAAAGGCCGCGAGCTCTCGGGAATCCTGCCCGAATTCAACGTATTTCCCCAGCCTCTCATCCAGATGATAAAGGTTGGAGAAATGGCCAGCACCTTGAAGGAGGACCTCGGGACCATAGCCGAAATGTACGATCAGGACATCGACAGGAAAGTAAACACCATGGTCTCCGTCCTGAGTCCCGGAATCATGCTCTTTCTGGGCGCCTTCGTAGCATTCATAGCGATCTCGATGATAATGCCCATCTACTCATTTTTGGGGTCGATCGAATAGCCGGCGAGGGTCCGAGGAGATTGCGATGCGCTTTCGCCGGCGGTTCGCACGTTTCAGGGAGGCTGAAGTGAAGGGAATCCTGGAAAATATAGGGGCTAAAAGACTATTAAGCGGACAGAAAGGTTTCGGCCTGATCGAGGTGTTGATCGCCGTAGCCATACTGTCGATCGCCGCCACGGCTTTCTTGGGAGCCATATCGACCAGCGCTATTGCCATCAACAAGCAGGATAGAAAGATCACGAGTGAAGCGCTCGCCGTAAGCCAGATTAACCATACGAAGAGCCAGGCTTATCAGATCGCTCCCGCTTCGTACCCTATTATCCCCTCGGTCCCGTCGAACTATGCAGTCACGTCGAACGCGACGGCCATAGTCGGTAAGGACGGAAACATTCAGCTGATAACCGTTACGGTAAGTCGGGGAGGCAACACCATTTATACGCTGGAAGACTACAAGGTGAACCGATGAATTCGACTCGAGGACAGGATGGCTTCACGCTTGTCGAAGTCCTGATAGCGCTGGGAATAGCGGCATTGATTACCAGCGCCCTTGGCACGGCGATATTTCAGATACTCGACAGAAGCGCCAGGGGCGGCGAGACGGTGCGAGCGCTAAATGACATCCAGAACGCGGGCCAGTGGTTGTATCTCGACGGGGAACGGGCTGAGACAACCGACCTCGTAGAAAGTGCTTCGCCAGTGGACAAGATGAGGTTGGATTGGGTCACGGACGGCGTAAGCCATACAGCCACTTACACGATTGACGGTACCGAGCTCGTCAGGGACCATAATGGAGTCTTGACCACGGTAGCGAGATACGTTTCAAACGCGGACTTTTCCATTTCAAACAGGCTAATTACCGTGAATCTGACGTCCACACCGGGCAGCACCGGGACGAGCAAGGACATAACGTACAATATCTGGCTTCGCCCGAACTAGGTCCGGTGAGTTGCGCAGAGGGACGACGATGAAGCTGATAAAAAGCGAGTCCGGGGCGGTATTGCCTATGGCGATGATCATGTTAATGGTCGGCGCAATACTCGTCGTGCCTCTGCTCAACACCGTGTCGACAGGCTCGCTGATAGCAAAAAAAACGAGCTTCGCTGATTCCGAGGACTACGCGGGGGACGCAGGGATAGAAGACGCAATCTGGGAGCTCTTGTACAACAATCTGGGTGCCTCGATTCCGAACACATTTCCCGACCCGAACAACCACATACATTACGTTCTAGGCAGCCCAGTAAACGGGGAAACGGTCGACTTGAGAGTAGAGTACTTGGGGACGGTAATAGCGGCCGACGACTTCGAGACTCACACTTGGTCTGGCGGCTCAGGATGGACAGGCAACTGGTCGGTCACGAGCTTGACCGAAAATACAATGAATCAGAGCCCGATCCAGGGCACTCACCACGTATGGATAAGAGCTGCGGGCGGTTCTGCGACTCGGATCGTAGACCTGTCCGGTCAGCCTTCCAACGTTAGATTTCAAATCTGGGCGAAGGTCAAGGGCTTTGAGCTTGGCGACAACGTGGAGCTTCGGTTCAGTCCCGACGGCTCACAGTGGTCTGTAGCCCATATCTGGACGAGCGCGGACAGCGACGATATTTATTACTATCACGACATAGACCTTACGCCATACACGCTGTCCAACCAGTTCCGCATCTCGTTCGTCGCGGACATAAGCAATGGTGGCGACAAGTTCTATTTCGACGACCTGAAGATAATCGGACCGCCAAGATACAAGATCGATTCGGCTGTCGGCGGAAGTATCACTACCGTGGAAGTTTCGATCGACGGGGGCCAGGCGACGATACTGTCCTGGAATCAGACATGACGGTTTCATACTTGCGATAATCTCGCACCGGCTTAGGGGCCTTAGATTGCATAAAGCCTTTTACGAACTCGAACGGCATAGTGCAGGAACGCAGGAATCGAGACCGAAAATCTCAGTATAACATCGAGCGAACATGACGGAACGGAGACGACAAGAAAGTAGCAGATAGCTCAGCTTATCGGGTGTGGCGTCACCTTCGCATTTGAGGAAGGATGACCGGAGGGGTGGATGATGAGGAAGCTGTTAAATAGCGAATCCGGCGTAATATTGCCGATGGCCATGATCTTGCTGTTGGCCGGGTCTATACTCATAGTCCCACTGCTTAACAGCGTGTCGACAGGGTTACTTATATCACAGAGGATCGGCCTTGCCGACTCGGGAGACTATTCGGGAGATGCTGGTATAGAAGACGCAATCTGGGACCTTACTTTCGATGACCTTGCGGATGAAATCCCTAACAAGGACGATTCCACGACGTACGACATGGGTGCGCCAATCAATGGTGAAACGGTCAGCGTAACCGTGACGAACCTTGGCACCATGTTGGCATCCGATAACCTGGAAAGCGGCGGCTGGACGGGTGGTACTGGTTGGCTGAACAGCTGGTCGAGCTCCGGCATGACTTCGGTCACAAGCGCTGAACAGCCCTATGAGGGTGGCTACCACATCAGGCTCAGGGCCGTCGATGGTGCCGCAAGCCGACAGGTTGACCTTTTCGACCAGCCCCCAAGTGTGAAAATCCAGTTCTGGGCTCGTATCAAGATCTTCGAAGCCGATGACGAGGTGGAGCTTAAGCTGAGCCCGGACGGCCAGAACTGGTCTACGCTGTATACCTGGGACGCCGATGATAGTGACGATATCTACTATTTTCGTGATATAGACCTGACTGGATACACACTATCCAATCAGACGCGTATCAAGTTCGATGCAAAGCTGGACAACGGTGGTGACAAGTTCTTCGCCGACGACATCAATATCATAAGACCCCCAACCTACGAGATCGTCACCAGCGTCGGGGGTGTTACGACTACGTCAGTCGTGACTATCGACCAGGGACAGGTGACCGTGCTCTCGTGGGAACAAGGCTGACCTTGACTGACAGGGGCCCGAGTGTCAACTGAGACTGAACCTAAACAGAAGCCCAATAAGCTGGCGTGGCTCACCGATAATCTGTGGGTCTTCGGGGTCGTTGTCATCGTTGTGGCGGTCGCGGGGCACACCATCATTGGAATGCGCCACGTTCAAAGAATCAGCGACGGCGAGGCGTTGGCTTTCGAGACGTCCGAGGCTACCAGATACCTCAACAAGCTAGACAACGCCCAGCGCCGCCAGGCCCGCACAAACGAGAACGAAATCCGCCTCAAGGAACTCCAGGCCGAGTTTCCGAAGAAGCTGAGCGGCCCCTCCACCGTGACCAGGATAATACAGCTGGCCGAGAGGGTTAACATGCGGGTCACGGACATTACGACCCAGCCGGGCTCGGGAAACGAGGTAGGAACGCATATCTACGACACTCTATCGATCGAAGCACATCTTGAAGGCGATGTTAACTCCCTCCGCGAGTTTCTTGCGGAGCTGGAGGACGGCTATATCGACGCCTCACGGCTCGATCGACTGGATATCAGAGACATTGCCTCCACATCGGAGTCAACTACGAACTCACAAACCAGCCCTACCGGCCAAGCCGACGACAGCCTGGATGTAACGCTGCTGTTGTCCGTCTTCGCGAGGGTGGAGGCTATCGAAGAAGACTAGGTCGAACCGGCATCTAACGCCTCGGAGAGAAACAATCGCTAAGTACAAGACAATAGCTCTCAGCGTCGAGTCCGATGAGATTCGATACCTCGCGACAGACGGAAAACGTGTCCGTGAATGGGGAGCAACACCGTTAAACGACGATATCGTACAGGATGGTCAGATCCTGGACGCGGTCGAACTTGGCGCCGCCATTACCGCGCTGCTGGAAGAAAAACACCTGAAGGGCTCGCAAGTCGTATTCGAAATATCCGGCCTTCGAACTCTCCCTCGACTTCTTCGATTGCCCCAGGTGGACAAGAAAATTCTAGAAGAATCAATCATGAACGAGGCTGAGCGCCAGCTACCGCTGCCGATTGGAGAGCTCTATACGCCTCGAACAAACCTTTCTGACGAAAATACGGAGACTCGCTACCTGACCGTCGCCATATCCAAGAACCAGGTCGACCTCCAGGTGGACGCACTGGAGGCCGCCCGACTGAAGTCCTTTGCGATAGACGTCAAGCCCCTCGCCTTGGCCAGGGCGGTAAATCGCGAAAACGCAATCATCTGTGAGATTGAACTGGACAAGGCTGAGCTAGCCATAGTCGTCGATGGAGTTTTAAAATTAGCCCGAATTCTACATTTCAGAGGACACGAGCTTTCCGTAAGCGACAAGGCTTCCTACGTTGCCTCAGAGCTCACCAGAACTCTCGCTCACTATGCAAGCCGCCAGCCCGACGGACCTATAGGTCCCGACGTACCGCTGTTCCTGGTTGGGAAGCTGGCCAACGATCCCGATGTCAAAGCGTTGATAACCGGCGAGATAAACAATCCCCTGCAGGAGCTCGAACTGGAGCTCCAGTACCCTGCCGATTTCCCAGCCCAGCAGTTCACCGCATGCGTTGGACTCGCGTTGAAGGAAAATGCCAAAGCGGGCAATAATCGCTCCAAAACATCCGAAGCCTTTGACCTAGACATAATTCCGGACAGGTTCGCTCCCGGTAAGTCCAAGAAAATGCCCTTGCTCACGTTGCTGGGAGGGGTTTTCCTCGGGGCGCTCCTGACTTTGACCTACCAGATCGAAGTAGATGGCGTCTCACGCATCTCCGATCAGAACTTTAGGCTCATCAATCTCAACGAGCAGCTTGCTGATGCCGAGGATACTACGGCCGTGATCAATTCCCTGGAGGAAGACGTCAATAACCTGGCAGAGGAGTCACTGGATCTTCTTGGCGAGGGGATGAGCTTTGTCGATGCCTTAGACGCCGTATTCGGCCAGGTTCCATACGGAGTCAGCCTGGCCAGCGCAACCATATCCGGAGAGTCCATCAACGTTGTCGGGACCGCTCAGACACGTACTTCTGCGATTCATTACGTTGGGCTGATCGAACAGGCCGGAGACTTCGCGGCCGTCAACGTCACCTCGTTGAACACCATCGTGGTCAAGGATAGCGATCCCCTGATGCAGTTCACCATCGTCGTGGACCGCTAGCGCTTACCGGCCAAGCCCAGAGATTACCCGCCGATCTGGACAATCACCTGTGGGAGCGCCTCTCTCGCCCTTCCCAGTACCTCTTCCTCTGTCAGGCTTCCCATAGGGTGCCCGATCACGGCGTACTCATAGCCATCGAGTCCGAGCAAGGTAACCATCGATCTCGCCTGGGTGTCGAAGGGCCTGGTTACCAGCACGGTGGACGGCACGCCCCTCTTCTCCAGTGCTGCCGCGTCCTGCATACAGCAGGATGTGCAGCTGCCTCATTCGGCGGTAGCCACGATCACCACATCGCATCTCTCCGCGAGGTCGTCGATGATCTCCGCGGGCGCCGGTATGCGGTGCGTGCCCTTGTTGGCCTCCACGACCGCCTTGAGCTCGTACGTGTCCTTGATCAGGTCCGCCACCATGCTCAGCAGCGTCTCTGAGTTTGGCTTGTTGTTGGACAGCAGGCCCAGGACCTTGCCGTCCAGTCCACCAGATCTGGCCGCCATAGCTTCTCCGGTGTGTCGGGCCTCATCTCGAGGGTCCAACGTGACCAACTTTTCCGCGAGCCTTACCATCATCAACTCCTCGATGTCTCCGGGCTATTTTATCTTCGATTTCGGCGCCGAGCCTCCTCAAATGCACTCCCGCGCGGTCGTCAACTACTGGTTCAACTATAAGATTTCCTTTGTGACGGAGGAGATGCCGCCCCACGAGCCAATGATCGAAACGAAGCCGCCCGCAGCTCCTCCCGCGCCGACTACCGTGAGGTGGTCCGGGCTCTCGACCACGGGAAACTCCGCTTCGAGATCAGCGCCCGAAAAGGGGTGCTCACCTCTGTAGCTTGCATTCCACTCCCCGCCGGTTCGCCTGGCATTCTGAAATACGAACTCCTTGATCTGCGGCTTTGTCCACCCGGAGCTACGGATGTATTCCAGTACCTCCGGCGACAGCACGATAGCGATCTCCTCGTGGCCACGACCTAGACTCAGCATTGCGTCCGATGCTATCGCAAGGAACTCTTCGGGCCGCTTATAGCTGTAGGTGGAAACCTGAAGCGGGGCTACCGTCGCCATCACGGTAACCGTACTGGACTCCTCTCCGAAGCCTTTTTCGACTCTCAGGGGCTCCCACGGAATCACGTCGTCGGCCTCGGCAAAGCAGTACGAGTACTTGCCGGGATGTCCAAAAGTGCTCTTGTCCATTTCGCCGGGGACGGAGCCGAATAGGTTGATCTTTATCAGGCCCAGGGCCCGGCCTATGGCGGCGTTGGCCCGCGTACCGTGTCCCATGGCTCCGGTGCCGGAGTTTATGCCTACGTCCGAGGCGACCTTGCCGCTCACGATCGCGAGGATGCCCACTCCGTTGGTCGAGGTGCTGTTGGCATGAAGGTTGAAGGCGTCCTCGGATATTCCCTTGACCGCCGCTATGACAACGGGCAGATGCTCCGGCCTGCAACCGGCCATCACGGCGTTGATGGCGACCTTCTCCGCGAGGAACTTCTTGCCCCGAATTCTCTCTTCCGCCACTACCTCCGAACCGTCTAGCCCAACGTAGTCCAGCATCGCCTGAACGTTCGACTCCGTTGGCAGTACGATAGGCAGGCCGTCCGTAAGACCCTCGGAGTAGTAGTACTCCTGGGCTTCGTCAAGGTCTGAGAACTGAAATGTCTTCGAAGTTGACGCCATTTTCGATTATCCCCGTGATGGCCGGAATCTTAGCAGGTCGTGGCTGAAATTGACATCGGCCGCTCGCCTGCGCGCGGCCACCCCAAAAGGCAAGCCAAGAAGAGAATGCGCCGCGCGGGAAGACGCCCTAAGCGTCGGCTGATTCAGGGGTCGTGGCAAGGTACCTGGGCGAGGCCGAAGGGCTTTTGGGCGGGCGTGCCAGGGCGAACGCGATGCCGCCGATCACGAACAATGGTATGAAGGTCATCATCACTATGTTGTAGCTTCCCGTCGTGTCCCGTATCCAGCCGCTGAAGATAGGCGATATCACCATGCCGATGTTGTGAAACAAGCTCATGAGGCCCATGATGCTTGCGAACCTGCTTCTGCCAAAGTAGTCGCTGACCATGATCCAGTTGGTGGATGTTATGCCCTCGACAACGGCAAAACCTATGATGAAGATGACCACCCCGACCACTCCCTGAAATAAAAGCAAAGGCACGAGCGATAACGCGGCGACGTTCATTCCCACAAACAGAATTCTCCTCGGCGGCAGGTAGTCTCGCGCTACACCCAGTCCGAATCGAAGGGGGATGGCCAAGAAAAACATCGCGGACACGAAAAGGATGGCACGCTGCTCCGTCAGGCCCTCGCCTTCCAATATGGGGAAGATGTGTATGATGATGGCGTTGGTGGACGAGGTCCGGATCGTGAGGCCGATCAGCAGCAACCAGAAGGCGGATGTGCGGATAGCCTGACGCACCGTAAAGTCGGTAGGCGCGGCCCTCGCCCCGGTCTCCGCCGACGCGGGTCCGCCTTCCGAAGTGGTCGGCGATGCATCCCCGTCGGGCAGGGTGCCTATGTCTTCCGGCTTGCTCCTGATGACGTAGGCGACGGGCAACGTCAATAAGAAAATGAAAATGCCGGCGTAGAGTAGGGTTGCCCGCCAGCCGATGGTCGCGATTCCCAGTCCCAGTAGGGGCACTACGATAGCGCCCCCTCCCGCGAAGCTCGTCATCAGCGTAGACATGGCAAGGCCCTTGCGCCTGATGAACCACTGGTTTACGGCCGCCATCAGAGTCTGGCCCATGCCCATTGTCTTTCCCAGCGAAACCAGACCCACGAAAATCAGAACGAACTGCCAGTATGTAGTTGCTCGAGAGAGTGCCATCAGCCCCACGCCGCCCATGAGTCCTCCAATGAGTATCATCCGGCGTGCGCCATATCTGTCCACGAGCCAGCCTACAATGGGCCCTCCTACGCCTCCCTCAGCCCTCGCGAGACTGAAGACCAGTGCCATGGCCGTGTAGCTTACTCCAAGCTCTTGACGGATAGACTGAAAGAATACGGAAAAGCCGCTGGATACTACGCCGTTCCCGAACATGCCCTGGACCGACGCCGCCGCGACCACACGCCAGCCATAGAATAGGCCGGGCCTGCTACCGGCCCGGGACGTCTCTGCTTCTTCTGTCATACCCGTCCTTCAGTCAAGATAGGTTATCGTCCTCCCACATGCCCGACGGTCGCTCGCCGGCCAAACGCACTCAAGCTTATCACTGATGCCTCGAAGAATCCCCAATTCCCTCCGTCATGCCCGGCTCTTCGAGGTTGTCGATATCGCCCCCCGTCGTTTCGATAAATTCCACGAGGGGGTTGGGCCTCAAGGAGATGTGCGAGCGAGGGCTCTCGCCCTAAGCGGCTTGGCTTCGCCTGGCGTGGCGGTCCGACGTCGCCGAAAAACCGGACGTTCTTCACCATTAACGCAGCCCGCGAGAGCCGGTTCCCGGCATACTCCGACCAGGGGACTAGTGTGACGACGGGGATTGAGTTAATATCTGTTGGCCGACTCAATGAACATGCGGGACAATCACAGACGGAGCTCCAGAAGTGCAAAAACATAGACGAATCCTGATAGTCGCCAGGGGGCAAGAGGGCATGGACCGCACCACTCGCGTCTTGGAGGGAGACGGCCATATCGTGACTGGCACGCTTAACGACGCCGTCGCAATCGACATGGCCGGGTCGTCGAATTTCGATGCGCTGGTGCTCGGACGAAGCCTGCCCCTCGCGGACAGAGGCTACGTCGCAAGGGAGGTTTCCGACAGGCAGCCTTCGATTATAGTCGTCACGGAGCAAAGTCCGCAGTCCGTGCTGATACAGCTGAGGCAGGCCTACAAAGAGAGACAGAGCGAACTATCGGAGTAATTTTTCCTCCATATCCCGCGAGAACGGCTCCCTCCGGAAATAATACTTTCGCCTTAGCCAGACTACACCAGGCCCTCGCATGGGGCGGTAATCCGCTTTTATGACTGCCGTTATGACCCCGGTCACGATGTGTTAGGCCAACTGAATCAGCGAATTCGGTCGAAACCTACACTGTTTTCACAAAGAGTCACCTCATCTTCACCAACTCTGACACGATTACTTCGTAAAGTGACTTTGGGGCAGAAGAGGGGTCCACGCACGGAAGACCTCGCTATCCGGGCGCCTCCCTGCCCCTTGCCCATTCCATCCATTCAGAGATTCAGGAGTCAGAATTGCTGCCGAGTTCCGCCCGACCACAAGCCGGTATCTACAAGTGTTGGCTCTGCGGACACACGGAGATTACACTCTCCGCGCTCCGTGAGATGCGGACGGAACCTTGCCCGCAATGTCGCGTAAGCAGCGCATTCCTGCCACTTCCGGAAAGGCCCGACCGTAAAAAGTAGCTCCCCTCGACCTGTTCAACTCGGGCCGCCCTTCTGTGCTCTTGCTCCGATAGTCTCAGATTCCCTCACTCCAGGCCCAGGCTCACCAATTCTGCCTATCCACGCCTCTAGCAGTCCATTAAGAACCTATCCAAAAACCTCATTTGGACGTTTAACGGTCCTTCGACAATGCTCTCCGTTGCGGCGGTCCGATGG
>JADFKI010000262.1 GCA_022565015.1 Chloroflexota bacterium | reverse complement strand
GGGCAAGCTAATCAGGATAGACGCAACTTGCCCTGACTGTGATGGGCCTATCGTCGTGGAGATGCGTGATGGAGAAGTTGTGTTGTGTGAGCCGGAAGGCGCCGTCGTCCATGACAATGAGCCTTCCGACAGGCCTTGGCCTGACCGGTGAAGTGGGATGAATCTTTTCCGGTCGGAAGAGCATGTTAGACGATGGGAGCGCTTCACCCCGGAGTCGTCCGGCTCTATCATGCTAATAGCCGACAGGGCTCTCATCCAGGGCACGGAGTCGCGCAGGCATTGGTTGGAGGAGGATTATTTCTCACGATGGTTTCCTCAGCGGGCACGGGAGCGAGACGAGGCGCTTGAAAGACTACGTAAGGCCAAGTCCCAAAGTAACTGATAGGGGGTTCGAAATCCTAATGTGCAGGTTAGTGCGTAGCCTCAGGCCCGTATGGCGCGCCTGTTGTTGCGACGGTCAAATCTTGAAACGTAATGACTAGTGAATTAAGAATTGGAGGGCAACCGATGTACGGCAGTATCTTCCGTATGAGGCCAATAGCAGGTCGAGAGCAGGATGTTATTGATATTTTCAATGAATGGGACCGTGAGCGCAGGCCCAATGTCAGGGGAGTTGTCGGAGGCTTTCTCATGAAACCCGATGCAGATACCGGAGAGCTAATTGGCGTGGCAGTCTTTGAAGACAAAGAAGCATACCTTGCCAACGGTAACGACCCTGAGCAAGACACCTGGTATAAGAAGCTCCGGGACTTGCTGCAGTCCGATCCTGCCTGGGAAGACGGAGAATATGTAATCGGGTAAATTTCATAGGCCGGTTAGGGGTCTGGTGCATCGCCGGAACCTAGCGCCTGATTTCGGACCGCTTGGCACTCGACCTCTCATGGAACGCGTGTTCTCCAGGCGAGAGATACAGAAGGCCTGACGTCCAGCAAGCAAACGAAGGACGGTGATAACCATGCAAACGACAACACCAGAAGAGGTCGGTTTCTCCTCTGACCGTCTGAAACGCGTCAGCAAACTTGCTAAGGGTTACGTCGATGGCGGTCAGCTGGCCGGCACGGTCACAATGCTGTCGCGCAGTGGCAAGACCTTCCACCACGAGGCCACGGGCGTGTTGGACTTCGACTCCGGCGCGCCCATGCAGCCCGACACCATCTTCCGCTTCCACTCCATGACCAAGCCCATCACCAGCGTAGCGGTGATGATGCTGTACGAAGAGGGGCTATTTCACCTCGACGAACCCGTCTCCAGGTTGATCCCCGAGCTTGGCGACCGCAAGGTGCGCGCTGGTATAGGTCAGACAGGTCCGACCTTCGTCTCCGAGGAACGGCCCATCTCGATACGCCACCTGCTGACCCACACGGCGGGACTAACCAACGGGCAGTACGAGGACTCGCCCGTTGAGTCGATGTATCGCGACCCGGACCTCAGGTCGCCCGATGGCAACCTGAAGGATTTCGTGAGCAAGCTGCGAGAGCTTCCTCTGGTGTCTCAGCCCGGAACGAAGTGGCGCTATAGTGTCGCCACAGACGTGCTGGGTCGGCTGGTTGAGGTACTTTCGGACCAGTCGTTCGACGACTTCTTGCAGTCGAAAGTTCTGGGACCCTTGGGCATGAAAGACACCGCCTTCTACGTACCAGAGGAGAAGCTGGACAGGCTTGCTTCCGTATACGGCCCCGGCAACGGCATAAAGAAGCTGGACAACGCCGACGTAAACAGCTATCGGCGGCCCAAGAGCTTCCTCTCCGGCGGAGGTGGCCTCGTGTCCACGGGGCCTGACTACATGCGGTTCTGCCAGATGCTGCTCAACGGCGGCGAGTTGGACGGCGTTTCCATACTGGGGCGCAAGACCGTTGAGCTCATGACGAAGAACCACCTGGCGGACGAGCTCAGGCCATTCTCGGTGAATGGAAGCTCCGCTGACGAGTCCAAGGGCTGCGGCTTCGGCCTGGGATTCAAGGTAATCATGGACCAGGCGCAGTACGGCATCCTGGGCTCGGAGGGGTCTTACTCCTGGGGAGGCGCTGCCAGCACCTTCTTCTGGATCGACCCGCTGGAGGACCTGATCGCAATCTGGCTGACTCAGTTCATGCCCATCAGCCACCCACAACGCAAGGAGTTTGAGATCGCGACGTATCAAGCGATGGTGGAGTAAGCTATAACGAAAGCTACCGTTCATCCTTTCTACTGAGCCTGTCCTGAGTTCATCGAAGGGCCCAGGGTGACATGGCAAGTTAGGAGGTAAGAAAATGGCTACGATCAACTCGGTTTTAGGCCCTATAGACACTCAGACCTGAGTCCTCTATTGATACGACGAATGTGCCTCCCTTGGAGAGGGAGACGTGTCTCTCAGGCTCCAGACCTTTCCAGCCAATTGTAAGACTCTCCGATAGAGAAGGCCCGCACCAAACTTGAAATAGTGGTGCGGGCCTCCCTCAATTCTTAGCGTTTTCAAGTGCTTCTCACCCGTGGCTCCAAACGCCCACATTCGCCTGATCAGCTAATCCTTAGCTAATCCACGGGTCATAACTGGTCATAACTGGCCGTCACCAACAGTCGGCGTTTTCCTCAGAACTCCCTATGGCACGGCACGGAGCGGACATACCATAACAGGCCATAATGGGCATTTCAGGACTTTTAATCCGATGGCTCCGGCCATGCGGCCGGTGCGGTGGGTTCGACTCCCTCTCGCTCCCGCCACCGATGACTCCCTGCTAAAGTAAGACTGGTGCTCGGTGATTCAACTGTTAGCAACAGGCCGTGTTGCCTGATCTGCTACAGTTCGCTAACAAGGGCTCCACTACCCTGATTCAAGAGCCTTGTCTTAGGCATCAGCCGCCTCTTTGTCCATCTGTGGTGAGACGTGGGCGTGAAACTTCATCGTGAGAGACGGCGAGCTGTGCCCGAGCCTGTTCTGGCGAGATGGGCCCCATCGCCTGGAGAATCAAAGGGCTATGTCAAAAGAGTCGACCTCGACCTAAGTCTTGCGCCTTCGCACGCGTATCCCCTGCGCGACGGCGGCCACGACGGTCAATACCGCAATTCCGACTATGCCGAACAATGCCAGCGTCGTAGTGCTTACGCCGCCCTGTTCTGCCAAGACAGGCAGTTCCGTTGGTTCCACCGGAGGCCGATTCAGAGGCGCCGTGGCTGCGGGAACCGCCGATGTGGTAGGCGTGGGGGCTGCCGTTGGCTGAGGAGTCGCTGCGAGCGTCACTGCTGGCGTCGGTGAGGGCGTAGCCTGCGAGACGGCTATCGCTGTTGGTATTGTCGGCACCCTGGTGGGCGTCACGAACGCCTGGGCAGTCGGCGACGGCTCCCGTGTCGCTATGCGGACTGCAGATGATTTCGGCGTCGACGTGGAGGCCGGCGTCGCCTTCTCGGTTACCTGCCGGACCTCGGATGCAGCCTCGATTACGCCAACGGCATATAGGCTGAAGTGGTCGATCTGGATGACCAGGCTTCCGGCAGGTGGCGGGTCTGCCCGATAGGTCGCCGGCATGGGGTCCCACAGGCCGGTCTCTTCGTCGTACCAGAGAACGCCAAGTCTCGACGCGTCCCCTTCCACCAGAGCAAGGTCCGCCTCCGTCAAGAAGAAGACCAACTCAATAGACTCATCGTATGTAACAGGCCTGATTTTGCCGTTCACCAGGGTGTTCAGCTCGATGGCGCGAACGAACACGGTATCGTCGGGCGCATCGGGCAAAGAGGCTATGTCGACGTTCTTGATCTCCACTTCAACGTCGCCAGCCTCGTCTTCAGGGAGCGCGCCCCGCGGTATCGTCATCTGGACCTGTTCGTCCGGAGTGACGATCACTGTCGCCTCACTACTGTCGATAGCGAACCTGATTTCTGAGATGACACCTGTTCCCGAGGCTGTGGAGATCACAAGCGTAACAGGCACGGCCCGAGGATCGTTGCTCGCACGCCTGGCCGAGATCGTGATCTCTCCCGTATGGCTACCAACGTCGAGACCCGATATATCCACCGACACCGTGATCCGCTCGCGGTCATTCGTGGCGTCGGATACCCCTTCGATTGGAGTAGCACGCAGCCATGCCACATCGGTGCTTATCGTAAATCTTAGGGTGCTCCGGTTTTTCGATGTCGAAACCCGCAGTACCTGTGGCTCCGGATTTTCTCCATCTTCAGCTGCGCCGAACGTAAGCGACTCCGGTACAAAGGCGATTACAGGACGTATAGAGGCTCCACCACCTCCGCTCGAACCCGGATCTACCGTGATCGTCAGGTCGTCGAAGTCCGATAGGTCTCCGTCGTCCACTGTCAATCGCAATTCGTAAGTGCCCGTGGAAGCGAAAATCACTGTGGTGGTTGTCGAACTTGCATCATCGAAAGTTACAACTCCGGGACCGTCGACCACGTTCCATAAGGTAATCAGGTCGGTGTTCAGGCTATCTATGTCGGTTGCAGTACCCTGTAGCGCTATCTCGTCGCTAATGACGACAGTCTTGTCAGCGCCGGCGTCCGCAACAGGAGCATCGTTAACTCCTCGAATTTCGATGACAACCGAGGCAGTAGAGGTTGCCATGCCGTCGCTGGCCACATAGTCGAAGCCGTCCGTGGCTGTCTCACTAGCACCAAGGGACTCGAATTGGTCATTGGGATCATAATTGAATGTCCCGTCGCCATTGTCTGTCACGATGCCCAAGGTTCCGGAGGTGTCCACGCTATCCACGAAAAGACTGTCCGAACCATCCGGGTCTATGTCGTTTTCGAGCACGCTGGGAGTCGTCGTAGCGGAGTTCTCGTCGGTCGAGAAGCCCAAGCCGCTGTCATTGACGGCAGTAGGCGCGTCGTTTGCTCCTTTGACCGCCACGGACACGATTGCAGGTGCAGAGGTGGCGATACCGTCCGTAACCTTATATATGAAGAAATCGTTTTCCTCTTCACCATTGGCAAGGAATTCGAATTGGCCGTCGGGGTCATACGTTATGGTGACGCCCTCCATGGCAGCCCGCTGAATCTTGCCGGTCGATGTATCCGTCCAATACACTGTGCCGTCGGTCGCATCAATCGCTATGCCACGAGGGGACAAGATTCCGGGTATGACCAGGTCTTCC
>JADFKI010000261.1 GCA_022565015.1 Chloroflexota bacterium | reverse complement strand
AGTCGGGCGAAGATATTCAAGTTAATGAGTCGGAGAGTCCGATGGGTCGTACAGGCGGAAGAAAATAACCTCTCGGGCGGGTGGGCGGGAAATATTACGTATTGAGACTTCTGCAACGAAGTACTAGACCTGTGATTCTCTGGACAGGTCTCTTCATACTTTCTTCAAATTCCTCTGGTACGATTAAAGGTACGGTTTATTAACGCGGAGGCAAGGTAAGGATATGAATTCGCTGCTCATCTCCCTCAAGGGCTTGAGGCGCCGGCAGATCATTGCCCTGGCCGCGGTCTTAGTCGCGGCCTTCGGCTCCACGTTCGGCGTTTTCGTGGTGGCGAGCGAGAGTAACCAGCAGAGTCTGGAGGAGAACCAGAGGCTGGTCGTGGTCCGCTTCGGCAATCTCGTGAACGAGGTGTCGGTCAACGGGAATATCGTCTTCTCCAACAAGGAGACCCTCAGCTTCGGCTCGAGCGGTACCATCGCCGAGGTGCTGGTTAGCGACGGTCAGGAAGTCGCAAAAGGCCAGCCGTTGGTCAGGTTGGATGCGGAGACTACGTCCACGCTCCGAGTGGCAGTGGCCCAGGCGAAGATAGACGTTCAGAACGCTGAATCCGCCCTGGAGGCGGCGGGAAAGACCTCGCTCGCAGAGGCCGAGGCGGGCCTGGACCTAGCGGAAGCGATGGCCGCGTTTCTGAATGCTCAGGACGAGCTGGACCAGCTCCGAGATCCCGACTCTCAGGACCTTGCAGAGGCCGACGCCGCCGTTTCAGACGCGAGAATCGCCCTTCTTGAGGCACAGGATGACCTGTCGAATCCGCTGGCAGTCGCCGAAGCGGAAGAGGCGGTCGTGCAGGCAAGAATCGATCTGGAGGATGCCCAGGAGGCTTTGGGACAGGACCTCCTCGATGCGATAGCCGACGTTAACGCGGCCACCAAGGACCTCGAGGCGGCAAGGCAGGACCTGTCGATCGCTCCCAGGGCCGACGCCATCCGCACTGCTCAAGACAACTTCGAGACCGCCAGGGAGAACTACCTAGACGTACTCGATAAGTGGGCCGGCGCTGAAATCGCTGAGGGAGACCCAATTCTGTCGCCGCCTGAATTCTTCGAGGCCTGGGATTTTGAACCAGCGATCATATACGACCGCAATTTCACGCTTTTCCCCGGTGGTACCATTGGCGACCTTCCTGAAACGAAGTGGAACGAGCTCACCGTATACGGGTGGGTGTGGTTGTATCCGGACGCGACATCCATAGAGATCACCTGCGTTGACGACGACCGGAGCTCGAGCGGCAACACGATTAGCCGGCGCGACGCCAACCAGGAGCTGTGCATCCAGAGGGACTTTGATGATACCTGGAAGGTCTTCAGTGACGCCCGAGACGACCTGGAGTCGGTTCTGGCACAAGACACCCAGGACGCGGCACAAGCCGAAGCAGACATTATACGCGCCGAAGCCACCCTTGCCGACGCTCAAAAGACTCTCGACAGTTTAAGTGAAGGTCTCCAGGCGGAGCTTCTCGAAAAGAGCCTGGTCGTGGCGCTTGCAGGCCTCGCCAGGGCGGACTCGGACCTGGAGAAGCTCGTCAGTCCGGACTCCGACGTAGTCGAAGGCCAGCGCAACCAGGTCGCATTGGCACAGGCGGCCTGGGACGCAGCGTCGCGTGATCTGGAGAAGCTACGTGACCCGGACGGGATCGAAATGGAAGTCCGGGCTACGATTCTTGCCCTGGCGGATGCGGCCCTCTCGAATGCTCAATCTGACCTGACCGCCGCCGTCGCTAACCGTGAGAACGAGATCGTGCTGAGAGAATCTGAGCTAGCCCTCGCACGAGCCAACCTGGACGCCGTGGCGAAGAGGTTTGGAGACTCCACCCTTACGGCCCCCTTCGATGGGTTCGTGTCGGGGGTGCGGGTTGAGGAGGGGGATGAAGTCGGCGCGACGACCGTCGTCGTAGAGGTGATAGACCCCACCATCGTCAGGGTCGATGGAATCGTGGACGAGATCGACGTTCTATCGGTGAATATGGGGTCCGGGGCTTCGGTGACACTGGACGCCCTTCCGAACGCACGACTGACCGGAAGGGTTACCTCGGTAAGCTCGGCGGCCACGGCCGACCAGGGAGTCGTCACCTTCGACATTGAGATAGAGGTGGTCGTTCCCGAGGGCCTGCGCTTGCAGGAGGGCCTGAGCGCCGTGGCGAACCTGGCCCTTGGTGAAGAGCAAGGGCTTCTGGTCCCGAGCCAGGCCATTCACGGGACCTTCAACGAACCTCTGGTCCTGGTAAAGAGCGGGGCCTTATTCAGGGAGCAGCCGGTCACGCTTGGGACGAGCGACGGCTTCTGGACGGTCGTTTACGAAGGGCTCTCAGAGGGCGAAGAGGTAGTCATAGAGGTCCAGGAATCCACTGTTCAACAGCTAACGGGCTTCAGGGGATTTAGGGCGAGAAGCGGCGGTGGTGGCGGTGGCGGATTCCAAGAGCATAATTAAGGGTGTACAGGGCAATCAACATATGATCAGGCTTGAGAATATAGGCAAGATCTATCACATGGGCACGGTGGACGTCGAGGTCCTTAGGGGCGTCAGCCTGAATATCGACAAGGGCGAGTTCGTGTCGATCATGGGAGCCTCCGGGTCTGGAAAGTCCACGCTCATGAACATCATCGGCTGTCTCGACGTCCCGACGTCCGGCCGCTACACCCTCAACGGCGAAAACGTGGGAATGCTCTCCGACGATCGACTTGCCGAGATCCGAAGCAACACGATCGGGTTCGTCTTCCAGACCTATAACCTGCTTTCAAGACAGACCGCGCTGGAAAACGTGCAGCTTCCACTCATGTACACGAAGACCCGAGGCCGCCGGAACAAGGCGCTGGAAGCCCTGGAGAGGGTGGGGCTGTCCGACCGCGTGCGCCACCGGCCAACCGAAATGTCCGGAGGACAGCAGCAAAGGGTAGGCATCGCCAGGGCACTCGTGAAAAACCCGGATATCCTTTTGGCGGACGAGCCCACGGGCAACCTCGACACCCACTCCAGCGAGGAGATCCTTGGAATCATTCAAAGGCTTAACCGGGATGGCATCACGGTAATTGTCGTGACGCACGACCCCGACATTGCCGCCTTCACAAAGAGGACGATTACGCTGAGAGACGGCCAGGTGGTAGACGACCGCCCGGTAGCCCTGGAAGACCAACGCTTGGACACTGTCGGAGAGGGTTTGAAGCGATGAACCCACTGGACACCTTCAGAACGGCGCTGTCCGCCATTGCCGGAAACAGGCTCAGAGCGGGCCTGACTCTCCTGGGCGTCGTGATCGGCGTTACCGCCGTCATAGCGTTGATGACCATCGGCAGGGGCGTCCAGCAGAGCATTACGTCGAGGATCGCGTCCCAGGGAACGAACCAGCTCTTCGTCCAACCCGGCGTGACGAACACGGGCAACGCTTCGACGCTGACTCTGGAGGACGCATATTCGCTGGTGGACATCGTGTTCGCCCCGTCCGTCAAAGGCGCGGCCCCTGAGATTCGGACCAACGCCCAGGTGGTCGCCGGCAGAGAGAACACCAGCACTCAGGTGATCGGCGTTACGCCCGAGTACGAGGACATACGCAACCTTACCGTCGAGTTTGGCGAGTTCATCTCCCAGCCTCAGGTACGCAGCAACTCCGAGGTGGCGGTGCTTGGGGCCGATATATCCGAAACGCTGTTCGGCATCAGAATTCCTCTGGGCCAGCCCATCCGAATCAACGGACGGCGGTTCACCGTCATAGGCGTTCTGGAGGATACGGGTGGGACGGCCTTCGGAGGCACCGGCAACCGCGTATATATCCCGATCACCACCAGCTACTATCGCCTGTCGTTGCAGAGGACCACCCAGGGCGACGTGGCCGTGGACCAGATAACCGTCCAGGCCAGGGGCGAGGAGTTCATGGACCAGGCCGAGGACGAAGTCGCGATGAGTCTCCGGCTGCGGCACAGGATAACCGGAGAGGACGACTTCACCATAAGCAGTAACCAGGAGCTGCTTGAGACGTTGGAAGAGACGACGAATGCGCTCGTCATCTTCCTGGGCGCTATCGCGGGCATTTCCCTTGTCGTCGGCGGCATAGGCATCATGAACATCATGCTGGTCTCGGTCACCGAGCGTACGCGAGAAATAGGCATCAGGAAGGCTATGGGAGCCAAGCGTCGGGATATCCTGTTCCAGTTCATTACCGAGGCCACGCTGTTGAGCCTTGGCGGAGGCCTGATAGGACTGGCCATCGGACTTGCCTCCACGCCAATCCTGAACGGCAGGAATGTCATAGGGCCCAGGCCTATCGAGACGGGTTTCAGCATAGACATAGCCATCATCGCGCTGGTCGTCTCGGCGCTGATAGGGCTGGCCTCGGGAATCTATCCGGCCATGCGCGCCGCGAAGATGCACCCGATAGACGCCCTCCGGTACGAGTAGGAGCCTATCCGAAAATATCATGCGGACGTTAACGGCCCTTCGACGGACCTCTCCACAGCGGCCCGCATCAGGCGGAGCGATATTCGATTTAGGGAGTCGGACAGGACGAACGGAAGACCGCCCGTTCGTGGTGAGCTTGTCGAACCATTAGTTGCAATTTTCGGAGAGGCTCAAAGAGACGAAATCCGTGAGAGGATAGAAACATTACATTGAACAAGTCATTTGTCATACTTCTGGTCATCGCCGCGATATGGGGCGTCAGCCTGGGCGTGGTCTTCATAGCAGGTCTGACTATAGGCAAGACCCAGTCCGATGTAGAGACCTTGGACGTGCCCGCGTCCCTACAGACCTCTCCAGCGCAAGCGGATGAGGTCGCGCAGTTTGGGCAGGGACAGAGAGAGGACCTGCGGCGACGCATCGAGTCCGGCGATATCAGCCAGGAAGACCTGGACCGCTTTCGACGGCAGTTTCGCGAGGGCTCGGGGCAGGGCGGCCCCGGCGGTAGAGGGTTCCGCAGGGACGGCTTCGGAGACCATGCCGACGGTCAAGACGGGGCTCAAGATTTCGGGCAACACTCTACCGAAGAGCCTACGCCTACGCCTCGCCTCAGCCTCAGCCGACAAATTAAGCTCCCACTCTGATAGGCTTAAA
>JADFKI010000260.1 GCA_022565015.1 Chloroflexota bacterium | reverse complement strand
CTTGTTGAGCGGCTGGATGGCACTGTTGCAACCTTTGGTCTGTCCACTACCCCCCAAGGTTACCCCATCGGCCTCATTTGCTTGAGGTTTCCTTTGGCCAGCATCACTAATTGCTCAGGCTCCTAGTCTGATGAACGAATTAAGTCGTATAGGCGGCTGGTCGCGAGCTCTGCATCTGCGTCGGCGCCTAAGCTCGCTCTATATTCCTTGAGGGAATCCCCCGCCTGTATCATCCACTTGTGAGCGGTATCCAGCCGGATACGCATTGGCTCCTCTATCAAATTAAGTAGATATTGCTTGCCGCTATCGTCCGCAATGTTGCCGTGAGGTAAGCCATAGTTAATGTCCAACACCTTATCGCTCAACCATTGAGCGTCATAATAGAACGAGTGGGCAAAGGTCAGAGTCACAATTGCCTTTTGAAATAACTCGCTGGAGGCATCTCCAAGAGACACTACTTCACCTCTGACTGCACCCCAAACGCACGAGGCTGGAGTCAAGTTGGTATATCTGATTGGCTCGGCGTGGAGGGCTTTTTTCAGGGCATCTATTTGTTGCAGACTTCGTACTATTTCTAATCTAGCTAAGTCCAGCAACGCTTTAAGGCGTGTGGTCCGGTCCGTCCTAGTCAGTTTTCTCGTGAAGTAAAAGATCGCCCAGGCAATTAAGGCCGCTGCTGGAAATGCTAGGAAGTTCGCCCACCACATCATCAGGAACTGGTTCGCTCCTTCTTGCCAAATCCACATCATGAATTAACCTCCAATAATTGTTTCCGCTATTTTAGCGTAATTGATATCTAGAACTGGAATGATGAACATGAGTGGTCACCGTGATCGTGGCAACGCTTGATATCCAGCTAAGTTAAGATAGAGATCGTTCCAATTGAGGAAGTCTGGCGGCGTACGATGTGGACGAAGAAAAGGGAGGCCGCGCGGCCCCCCCCTTTCAAGTAGACATATTTGTGCGGTGAAGCCTAGACGGCCAGCGCGCCCACCTTCTCGTAGGCGCCGTTGACGATGGGCCTGGCCTCGACCTCCATCCAGTCCTCCAGGACCTCTGTGTAGACGCCGCGGAAGTCCAGGTTGAAGGCGAGGTCCCCTTCGACCAGCTTGTTGGCTTCGAGAGACGGGTACTCGCTGTAGTGGCCGCCCTTGACGCCGTCGCCAATCAGAAAGGCGACGCCTCCCGAGCCGTGGTCGCAGCCGCTGCCGTTGTCCTTTACCCGCCTGCCGAACTCCGAGAACAACATGATGAGCACGTCCTCGCTTTCGTCATGCGCCTTCAGGTCCGTGTACAGGTCGTGGATGGCCGGCGCGACCTCTCCCCAGAGCTTCTTGTGGACAGCGGTCTCGTTGGTGTGGGTGTCGAAGCTGCCGTGCTGCGTGTATGCGATTCGGGTGCCGACGTCGGCCAGCAACACCTGGGAGATGCTCTTCATGCCCTGCGCGAAGCCGTTTGAGGCGAACTCGACGTTGGAGGAGTACTTTTCAGGGGCCGTGCGCAGGATGTCGGCGCCGCGAAGGGCGTCGAGGCCGGTCTTGCTCAAGAAGTCCATGACGGGCCCGCTGCCGATGGCCTGTGTGTACATGTTGGAGAAGGCCTCCAGGGCCTGGGCCCTCTGGTCCTCGCCGTCCATGTCGGTAAGCAGGCCGTAGGTCTCGAGGTTCGCCACGGACGCGACGGGCGCGCCGTGGGACACGAGGGCTCGCGGTAGGCCGTTGCCGAAGTTGACGGCCGTGACGACGTTGTCGCCGTTGGGGTCGATCTCGCGCAGCGCCTGGCCCAGCCAGCCCTGGTCGCCGACCTTGTCTGGCTCGGCCGTGTGCCAGATGTCCATGGAGCGGAAGTGGGACCGGTTTGGCTTGGGGTATCCGACCCCGTGAATTATCGCGACCTTGCCGTCGTCCCAGAGGTCCTTGATGGCCTGCATTCCGGGATTCAGGCCGTAATTTTCGTCCAGCGGCACAGCCTCGTCCCGGGCTATGCCAATTGTGGGCCGGTTGTCTATGTAGTGCGGGTTATCGTAGGGCACGATGCAATTCAGGTAATCGTTGCCGCCCGACAACTGCACTACGACGAGCTTGCGATTCTTTCCGTTCCCCATATCCTTTGGCCCTCCTGCAGATCAACATTCGAAAATACCGGCATCCTGATATCGGCAAGCGCTGGACGCATTTTAGCCGAAAAACTTATCTCGTTACTTGAAATACCTGGAAGCGATGGCGGCTCGTCTCCAGAACGTAGAGCCGGTCCTGGCTGTCCAGCTTCACCTGAACAGGGTCCCAGAAGTAGGTCTCGACCAGGGCGGACTGCTCGTGAGGGTCGTCCGTGTCCGTCTCGAACACGGGCTCGAACCTGGAACGCGCCGCCAGCTCGTCTGCGTTGGCCTCCAGGTATTCCTTTGCCCAGGCAGACAGGGTCGCCTGGCCCCTGAGCTTGGTGATGAAGGAGCCGTCCGGTGCAAGTATCTGCACCCTCTGGTTGCCCCAGTCCGCGACGTATATATTGCCCTCGGCGTCCGCAATTACGCTGGACGGCCTGCTGAGCTCTCCGTCGCCGTCGCCGGAACTGCCGTACTTGGCGACGAACTGACCTTCGGCTGTGAACTTCTGGACGCGGTCGTTACGCCAGTCGGCCACCCAGATGAAGCCGTGGGGGTCGATGGAGATGCCCCAGGGCAGGTTGAACTGGCCGTCGCCGTCGCCGGACTCTCCGAACTGGTCCAGAAACCTGCCGTCCCTGGTGTATCTCTGGACCCTATTATTCCGGTGGTCGACCACCAGTAGATTGTCTTCGCTGTCGAAGACCAGCCCCGATGGCCCGTCGAACTCGCCGACGCCGCTGCCCTTGGTCCCCCACTTGGACAGGTAGTTGCCGTCCCTGTCAAAGATGGAGATGCGTTGAAGGAAGTCGTCGGACATGTAGATGTTGTCCTCGCTGTCCAGCGCCAGGGCCGTGGGCCAGGTCATCTGGCCGTCACCCTTGCCGTAGCCGCTGTACTGGCCGAAATGCTCGTGGTCCAGCGTTGCGATCTGTATTCCGACGATGTTCAACGCCTCCGTGTTGCTGCGGCTGGCGACGAAGATCCTGCCGTCGTCGCGAATCGCCATTCCCATGGGCATGTGGAAGCCCCTGCCGCCCTGGTCGGCAACGAAGCCGATGGTATCGACGTATGTCAGGCTGAGTTTCCCTGCCTCTACTCTGGTAGTCATCCGATGACTCTCCTAAACGTCTTAATGAATTCGTAGCCGACTTTACGCAAGCTGGTACTCCTGCGTCGTTGCGACGAGCTGCAGCATGGCGACGATATTCTTCTCCGCAGCGGCAGAAGATTCTGCGGAATCGAAGCTTAGATCGCCCCACTTGGCCGCGTAATCGATCAGGCTCCGGCGACTGCCCTCCATGACGGGCATTGGCCCTGTTAGCTCGATGCAGAGGTCGACAAGGCGCTCCGCACTTAACGAGGCGGACCCGGCCGCTTCTTTGATCTGCTCGATCATGCGCCTTACGCCGGGCTTAGACGTGTCGCCCAGTACCTTGCTGGCGAAGTTTATGCGCTGCACATAGGCGCCGGTGTTTATCCAATCGCCGCCGCCCATCCAGCCTTCGACGCTTGGCGGGTTCTGAAGGTCCTGACCCATATATGCGCAGACCTTGCCCGCCGCATATGTTTCCAGGGACGGCATCTCGATACCACCGGCCATTCGAAGCGTGCCCACGACCATCTCGACGGGGCTCTTGATTCTGGCCAACCTGGCATCCTCCGACTTGAAGTAGTCGGACTTGAAGATGGTCTCCAGCATGGCGCCAATGCTGTAATCGGATGCGAAATATGCGTCCGTCATGGAGTCTATCGCCTGCTGGTCTCTCGGTGGCGTGTACGGCCACTGCGGCACGGGCACCTCATCGGCGACGAAGTAGTGGTACAGGTGTCGCGCTATGAATCGCGCCGTCGCCGGCTGCCTGCATATAATGTTGACGATGTCGTCTCCGTTCAAGTCGCCGACCTCTCCCAGGAAGGTCTTCTCACCGTGGTCGTGATCGTCGTCGTCAAAGTCGAACTGCCATGAGATGTAGCCGTACGGCCGCGCCGTGTTGTTGTTCATCTTGATGGCCATGTACTCGGGGTTGACGACCGTCCACCCCGTGAAGGCCCTGGCGCACTCTTTGATGTCCTCTTCGGTGTAGTTGCCTACGCCCATGGAGAATAGCTCGAGGATTTCGCGCCCGAAGTTCTCGTTGATGGAGCCCTGGTGGTTGTCCTGGTTGTCCAGCCACATCAGCATGGCCGGGTCCCTGGAAAGTGCATGAAGAAGGTCCTTGAAGCTGCCCATTCCCAGCTCACGGAACTTGTCCAGCTGGTTGATCACAACCCTGGCCTGGATTGTTTTTGTCGCCCCCGTCGCGAAAACCCTGTGCCAGAACAGGGTCATCTTTTCCTGGAGAGGGTCCTCCGTCTTGATCATGCGGTAGATCCAGTGCGCGTTGCCGGCCGTGCGATTTCTGAGGTCCGACTGGTCAACGAGGTATCTGCGGATGAGGTCGGTTGGCATTACGTCGGCGCCGGTGGGATTCAAGAGCTCATCGACGGTGGCGTCGTACCCTTTCTCCATATATCGATCAAGCTCGTCTCTTGTTGCGCCAAAGCCGGCTCGCCTCATCAGATGGGCCATGAGCTCTAGCTCCTGCTTCGAACGGACGGATGTCATCCAAGACCTCCTCAGCGAAGCCCTCAAAGGGCTCGTTCTTGTAGTTGGCTCTAGATATCTCGTCGATGGTTCCGTCGGAGACCGGACCAACGCAACGTTGATCAATTCATAATGGTAACGAGTCTATCAGCGGCCTCCGGCCCAGTCAATCCTGTCAACGGACATGAGATGGCTTAGCTGGACTTTGTACAAAGATGTTTCCTAAATTTGAGGGCATTCGAACGGGTTTATTATGATGCCTTCGCTCTGCCGCATAAACACCTATCTCATCGTTCAAGGACTTTCTGCACCCACCCTGCAAACTCGACATGTAAAATGTCTGCCGATTACTGACCATTAGCTATACGCCTTCGTGTTGAGGCTCAATTGGAATGTACAAAGATGTTTCCTAAATTTGAGGGCGTTGG
>JADFKI010000259.1 GCA_022565015.1 Chloroflexota bacterium | reverse complement strand
CAGCAGATCATTATTGAGCTGGTCCAGCAGGGTGCAGACCAGCTCGTCGAGCCCGTCCGCCTCCTCCCATAGGCGGCCCAACGCGCGGGCGTCGTCCCGCGAGACCGGAAGCTCGTCGCCCGCTCTACGGATGAAGTCCTGCGCTTCCGAGTGATACGCCACCAGCTTTTTGGCTTTATCGGTCCACGAGGTCTCTGAGCTCATCACCCTTAACCGCTAGCTTCGGAGCCGTTTTTTGGAACACATGCGACCGGAAATGCGTGGGCCAATAGCAAGGCCATAACCGTTGCGGCAGCCTGGAGGCGTACAGATATGTGCATATCTTGATATCTCCCGTATGTTAAGCCTTCGGGCCGCCTCCCAATTGCGCCTCGCTCTCAAGAAGCATCACCCTGGCGGGAGCACCGTCGCAGTCCTTGAGCTTCAGGGGCATGCAGACCAGCGTATACGCTCCCGCGGGCACTCGACGCAGGTCCAGGCCCTCAACGATGACCACGCCCGCCTCCAGCAGTATCCGGTGAACGGGCAGGGAACGGTCTTCCTCCGCGTCTACCGAGGGGCCGTCGATTCCTAATAGGCGCAGTTCTTTGCCCACCAGCCAACGCGCCGCCTCGGGCGTCAAGAACCCATGCGCCCCATGACGGCCTTCCGAGCGAATCTTTAGCAACAGTCGGTCGCAGCCCTCGGGAGGCATCGATGCGACAAGATGTTCCCGGCCGATCGAGATACCATCACCTACGTCGATGACGGCAGCCGGCCCGATAAGATAATCGGGCGAGATCCGGTCTACGCCAATGCCGTCAGGGAAAAGGTGACGGGGCGCGTCCACGTGGGTACCCGCATGCGATCCCATGGCAAGCGCGGAAACCGTATACGGGTCGCCCTCTTTGACATCCGCAAACGAAGCTATGCGGACATCCGGATCGCCCGGATATACATCCATACCGCTCGTGATGGTGCGGGTAACGTCGTATATCTTCGTCACTCTCGGATTCCCACCTATGTCGTCTCTGCGACAAGTCGGGCGCTCGTGCAGCTATTCATGATACAGACAGGTTAAAAAATTGCGTTGACGCGCCTCTGGAGGCGACCCTATAATATCACACGAACGCCTTCGCATTCGGGAGAACGCTTTGTCCCAGGCATCGGTGACAAGAAAAAAGTCCACGTTCGCCATCGAGACTCACGGCTGCAAGCTCAACCAGGCCGATTCGCTTCGACTCGCCCGGGAGTTCGTCGCCGCCGGGTATGTGCGTGTCTCCGCCGACGGACCCGCCGATGTCTATGTGTTGAACAGCTGCACCGTGACTCACGTGGCGGACCGAAAGGCGAGACAGGCCCTGAGGGCCGCCCGACGCCGCAATCCGGACGCCCTGGTCGTCGCCACGGGCTGCTATCCGCAGCGGGCTCCCGACGACTTGAAGGCCCTCGACGAAGTGGACCTCGTCCTGGGGAACCCCGATAAGGAGTCGCTCGTCCGGCAGGTAACGGACCTGCGTGGAGGCCGACTGGAGGGCTTGGAAGCGGAGACGTTCATGGCCGTCGATTGGCGCACGACGAGGACCCGCGCCATGGTGAAGATACAGGAGGGGTGCGACCAGGTCTGCGCCTTTTGCATCGTTCCCAGGGTGCGCGGCAGGGAACGTAGCGTCCCCTTTGACGACATCGTCTCGGACATCAGGCGGTGTGTTGGCGAAGGATATCGCGAGGTGGTGCTAACGGGCACGCAGCTGGGTACCTACGGCTTCGAGTGGCCGGAGATTTCGCTGACCGACCTGGTGAAGGCGGTCTTGCGTCATACGGACGTCCAGAGGCTTCGGGTCTCCTCGCTGCAGCCGCAGGAGGTCGGCGGGGAGCTCCTGAAGCTGTGGGGCGACGAGCGTCTTTGCCCTCACTTCCACATACCTCTTCAGAGCGGCAGCAATGCCGTGCTCAAGCGAATGCGAAGAAGGTATACGTCGGAGCTGTATCGGGAGGCCGTCGAAAGGGTGCGAACGCAGGTAGAGGACGTCTCGATCACCACGGACGTTATCGTCGGCTTTCCGGGCGAGACCCAGGACGACTTTCGGAAAACGGTCGACCTATGTGAGGCCGTGGGTTTCTCCGATATGCACGTGTTTCCTTACTCGCCCAGGCCGGGCACGAGCGCCGCGGTCTACGGTGAGCAGGTGGCTCCCGCCGTCAAGACCGAGCGGGTGCGCACGCTGATGGCCCTCGCGTCCGATCAGTCGCGGCAATTCAGGAGTCGATTCTTGGGTACGGACCGCCCCGTGCTCTGGGAGCGCACGGTTGATATGAGCGGTGAGGAGATGTGGTCCGGGCTCACCGATAACTACATTCGTGCCTACGCGCCGTATTCGGAGGACATCGCAAACAGCGTCACGGCGGCCAGGCTGCTGTCGGTGCGAGGAGACGGCATGGAATGCCGGATACTTCGATAACGCTCGGAACGAGAAAGGGCCCCGATACGCCGGGACCCTTTTTTGGCTCCTGAAGGGGGACACCTATACTTCGACGGGTGTCAGCATGGGATTTCCGTTCTTCTGCTGCACGTAGCCCGCCCGGTGATCCTGCCCATGCCCGAAGATGACGAGCCAACCTCCGCTGACGGCCATATCCAGGAACTCCCGCTTCTGTACGAGCGTGTCGTTGGGATACTCGTCCATGGCGGGAATGCAGTGTAGGGGCAGGTGATATGGGGTCGGAATAAGGTCGCTGACATAGGCCACCTTCTCGCTGCCACGCTCGACCAGCACGATCTGATGTCCCGCCGACGGCCCGTTGGTGACCTTGACGTTCAGTCCTTCGATGATCTCTTCGTTGCCGTCCATGAACTCGACCATGCCCTTCTCTTCGAGGGGCAGAAAGTCGTCGGTGTAAAAGGCGTTCTTATAGCGCTCGTTGGGGTTCGTGGCCTCTTCCCAGCATTTCCTCTGAATCAGATATTTCGCCTTGGGGAATGTGGGGACCGCGTTTCCAGACCTGTCCAGCTTCGTGCAACCACCGCTATGATCGAAATGAAGATTACTGAGTATGACAATGTCGATGTCCCTGGCGGTCAGCCCCAGGGCCCGGAGATTACGGAGGAGCTTGTTGCCGTTGAGGCCGTACGCCTCCTTGAACTTGTCCTGCCTCTTGGAGCCTGCGCCCGTGTCCACCAGTATATTCACCTTGGGCGTCTGAACAAGCATGCAGTTGAGGGCGAGTCGAATTCTGTTTCTGCGATCGGGCTTCATATGAAGCTCCCACTGGGACCTGGGAACCTGGCCGAAAATAGTACCGCCGTCTATCAACAGGGTGCCGTCCGTAACAACGTCTATGTTAGTCGTTCCGAGGTTCATAGTTATCGCTCCATTTTCTCCTCGTTAATCCCATCTGCACGTTCCCGGCCGGTGGAACGACCGCTTCGCTCGCTGTGGGCCGGCTCCAACCCTATGGAGGCAGTCGGAGAAGAGGTACTGAATGACCTGCTGCTCGGTCAATTGCGGCAAGAATGCTCGAAAGCGGCTGACGATCGGCTGACGATTCGCGACCCGCTCCAAGGTGGCGGAGACGCACGTCATGCACAAGATTGCCTTCTGGGATCGAGGGGCGTACCACACATCGACGCCTCGCTAGAGGCGCGCGCAGACCAGATATGCCGCACGGTCTAATGTCTGGTCTATGTGCCGGTATGCCGGCGATTCAGTCAGGAGGCCGCGATCACGTGAAATCACGCCGGCCAACTGTTCATAAAACTAGAAGAAACGACCAAGGGTCATTTCTCCTAACGAATACTTACGCATTTTCTAATATTTTGTCAAGGTTAAATCTTAGCCTATTTTCGAAATTAAACGGAAATTTCGCAAAGAAGCTGAATTAATGGGTCTCATGACAAATAATTCGTTGCGGGCTTTCGACCATCGAGACTTCGGCCCTTCTCGTGGCGGCCGCCACGACCGTCCGACGGGGAACGCCCGGCAACGGTACGAGGCGGGGCAACGGGCTATATGACGCAGGACCTCTTTACAGTTGGCGTCGGCGTGGGCCCATCAGCTGTTTCGAAGATCGTCAACGGCGGCCTGGAAGGCGTCGAGGGCCTTCTGCACGTCATCGGAATCGTGGGCCGCCGAGATGTAAATCTTCGAGTCGCCCTTCAACACCCCGTTTTCCAGCAGCACCTTGTTGAACCTCGCCAGCCTGGCTTTGTCGGCGGAAAGCGTCGACCGATAGTCGGTGATCTCGCCCTCCGTGAAGAAGACATCAAAAAGTGGCGGCTCGCCCACGACCTTGGCCGGTATCTCAGCCTCGTCGAGCATACGTTGTAGCTCCGTCTTGAGCCGGTTGCCCGTGGCGAACAGCCGCTCGTAGGTGCCTTCGCGCTTTAGAATATTCAATGTAGCAAGACCGGCCACGGCGGAGATGGGATTGCCGCTCAACGTGCCGATCTGCGCGACGAATCCGTCGGAATCTACGGCGGACCGGTCCAGATGGGACATTATCTCGTCCTTGCCGGTCACGGCCGAAAGAGGGAACCCCCCGGCGACTACCTTGCCAAGGGTACACATGTCCGGCACCACTCCGTAATACTCCTGGGCGCCCCCATAGGCGAACCGAAAGCCCGTGACGATCTCGTCGAATATCAAGGGGATCTCGTATTGTAGCGTGACCTCTCGAAGCCCTTGAAGGAAGCCCTCCTTCGGCGGCAGAAGCCTCTGAAACGGCTCCACGATGACCGCCGCCAGCTCGTCATGATATTTTTCGATTATGGCCGTCGTGGTCTCTATATCGTTGAAGGGTGCGATCAGGACCTCGTCTTGAATCGAGCGAGGGATTCCGGCGGTGTCCGGCTTTGCCTGCGGAAAGTCGGGGGGATCGGACGGCGCCATGCTCATTAGAGCGTAGTCGTGCATGCCGTGGAACCCGCCCTCGAACTTCAGGATCTTGTCCCGGCGTCGAAAGGCACGGGCCGTGCGAAGGGCGTAGAACGTCGCCTCGGTGCCGGAGCTGCCGAAACGTACCTTCTCGGCGCATGGCACCGCCTTGGATATCTCTTCCGCCAGCAGTATTGCGTGCTCGTTATCGGCGAAAAACGTCGTGCCTTTGTCCAGCTGTTGACGCACGGCGTCAGCGACCTCTTGGTTGGCG
>JADFKI010000036.1 GCA_022565015.1 Chloroflexota bacterium | reverse complement strand
ATGGGCGGGGTGAACGCCGTGCAGCTGAATACTGAGTGGGTTTCTCAGGGAAGGCCGTCGGTAGCTCCGGCGGCCTTCTTGCTCCTTGAACACGGGTTACCTCTGTATTAAGATTCCAGCCTGAGACTGCTCCCGAAAAGGAGGCGTGGCCCATATGCGAATCTGCTCCTTTCTTCCCAGCGCCACGGAGATCGTCTATGCCCTTGGGTTGGGCGACTCCCTTGCCGCCGTGAGCCACGAATGCGATTATCCCGCCGAGGCTCTGTCCAAGCCCAAGGTGGTCCGCAGCAAGTTCGATCACACCGACATGACGGGTCAGGAGATCGACAACCTGGTCTCGGAGATGGCCCGCAGGGGCGAGCGGATCTATGAGGTGGACGAGCAGGTACTGCGCCAGGCCGAGCCAGACCTTGTCATCACGCAGGAGCTGTGTGAGGTCTGCGCGGTCTCATACGAGGACGTAGAGCGGGCCGTCGTGCAGCTCGACAAGCCTCCACGGGTAGTGTCGCTGGACCCCGGCAGCATGGAGGACGTGCTGGGCAACATCACGACGGTCGGCGAATTCGCCGGCGCTTCGCAAATGGCGGAGAGTGTTGTTCGCGGCCTGCGGGAAAGGATAGACGGCGTTCGAGCCTGCGCCTCCGGTGCCGCGGCGCGTCCGTCCGTGGCCTGCATCGAATGGCTGGACCCGTTGATCGTCGCCGGCCACTGGGTGCCCGAGATGGTCGAGATCGCCGGTGGGCGCGATGCCCTGGCAAAGCCCGGCGAGCCCTCACGACGAATAGATTTCGACGACCTCAGGGCGGCCGACCCGGACATCCTGATTCTCATGCCGTGCGGATTCGACGTGGAGAGGGCGGAGCTAGAGCTGGGAAGGATGCCGGGCCTGGACGAATGGCGGTCGCTGGCAGCCGTCCAAGACCGCCGGGTTTACCTCACGGATGCCGGCAGCCTGTTCAGCCGAAGTGGCCCGAGGCTCGTGGACAGCCTGGAGGTGCTGGGGAAGATGGTGCATCCAGACCTATTCGGCGAAGGGCTGCCCTCGGAGTACGTCAAACGCCTGGACACCTGGCCCAGCCAAATATCCGAAAAGATCAGTGGCGGCTGAACCTCTTACGGAGCTCATTGGATACCCGTTTTTTGAGGGGCTCCAATTCCCTTCTCAGGAGGTCCAGCTCAGCCTCAAGCCTTCTGGAGGTCGAAGACTCCTCGAGCAGCGTCTGCTTTTCTGGGAGGCGGATCTCCATGAGGCCCGCTATGTAATATGAAAGCGTCACCGGGTCCTCGGCCAGTACGGGATCATTGGTCCAGCCTCCCTTGAGTCCTATGACCAGCTGAACGTATTGCGTCACGGCTCTACGAATGGAGTCCATCTCGGAGTGGGGTAGCCATTCGTCTCCCTCATCCTCGATGACCTCGACCTGCGCCGAAATGTAGGGCCTGTACTGTGTGATCTCCTTGATCCGAAAGCGGCGCTCGCCCATTGCCGATATGAAACGCCTGCCGCCGCGGGCTTCGTGCACCTGTATGATATGCGCCATGGTGCCTATGGAGTATGGGATCGCCGGCTCGCCAACCTCGGCCCCGGCCTTGATAAGGATGACGCCGAATCGAGAGTCCGCCTGCAGGCAGTCCTCCAGCATCTGCTTGTAGCGTTCCTCGAATATCTGAAGCGGCAGCGATGCGTTGGGGAACAACACCATATTTAACGGAAATAGGGGTAGGTTGCGTTCTTCACCGGCCATAAGCCGCCCTTCTGAAATTCTAAGACGTATGAGGTATAAAGTATATCGGCGATATGGCGTGGCGGGCAAGTTCGCTTGAACGCGAAACCTGTCATGGCGGCACCTGGCCGCGGGCGCCTGTATAAGGTCGTTTCCTTGACAACGCGGCGCCGGAATTGCTACCATTCCCTTGCTGTGAAGCCCTATGGACTGGGGCAGGCAACTATTATCGAGCGGCTTTCGGCTAAAGATTCTGGAGGGCTTTCCATTGGCCTTTGTCAAGTGCCTTCGATGTCGCGAATGCGGCAACGAATACCCTATCGAGCCGCAGAACGTTTGCGACTTCTGCTTCGGGCCCCTTGAAGTCGTCTACGACTATGATGCGATCGCTCGGAGCATCAGCAGAGAGAGTATCGCAAAGGGACCGCTCACCATGTGGCGCTACGCGGACCTTCTGCCGGTCGATGCTGAGATGGCACTGGATATGGGCACCGGGTTTACGCCGCTGATTCACGCCAAGAACCTTGGCCGGTCCATGGGACTCAACAATCTGTACGTAAAGAATGACAGCGTCAATCCCACGTTCTCGTTCAAAGACAGGGTCGTGTCCGTGGCTTCCGCCAAGGCCCTGGAATTCGAGTTCGAGACGTTGGCGTGCGCGTCCACGGGAAACCTGGCGGGATCAGTTTCCGCCCACGGCGCCAAGGCCGGCATGAATACGATGGTGTTCTTCCCCTCAGACCTGGAACGAGGCAAGATCATCGGCGCTGGGATTTACGGCGCGACACTGGTGGCCGTCGACGGCACGTACGATCAGGTCAACAGGCTCTGCAGCGAGCTGGCGGACAATCACCGCTGGGCTTTCGTCAACATCAACATGCGTCCCTTCTACTCGGAGGGCAGCAAGACGCTCGCTTACGAAGTCGCTGAGCAGCTCGGTTGGAGGGCGCCCGACGTCTGCGTCGTGCCCGGTGCATCGGGCTCGCTGTTTACGAAGCTCTGGAAGGGATTTAACGAGTTCGCGGACCTCGGCCTCATAGACGGGCACGCCACTAAAATGCACATAGCCCAGGCCCAGGGGTGCTCGCCCATCGTGGAGGCGTACGAGCAAAATACGCCCCACGTGCGCCCCGTGATTCCCGACACCATCGCGAAGTCGCTGGCGATTGGAAATCCGGCGGACGGCTTCTTCGCAATTAAGGCCATTGAGGCCTCCGGCGGAAGCGCGGTCAGGGCGCCTGAGGATGAAATTGTGGAGTGCATTCAGCTTCTGGCCGAGACCGAAGGTATTTTCACCGAGACCGCCGGCGGCGTTGTGATCTCGGCGCTTCGAATGCTGGCCAAGAGGGGCACAATCAGGCCCGATGACGTGACCGTGGCCTACATCACCGGCAACGGCCTAAAGACGCAAGAGGCCGTTGAAGGCCTTATCAACCCCGTGAAAACGAGTCCGAACTACGAAGATTTCGAGATGGCGCTGAAGGCCTGGAAAAACGGGGGTTCGTCATGATAAAGAAGCGGGTCAAGTTCACTTTTCCTCAGGAGCTGATCACGGAGCCGATCATCTATGAGATGGCGCGGAAATTCGAAGTGATGCCCAATATTCGGCGCGCCGACGTTCGGGACGACATGGGCTGGGTCGTGCTCGAGCTTGAAGGCGAAGAGGACCGGATAGACGAAGGCATCGAGTGGGTCAAGGAGACGGGTGTCCGGGTAGACCCGGTTAGCGGCGACGTTGTCGAGGGGTGACCGACAAGGGTTGTGCTGCATCTAATTTAGTGGCAAAGTGGCCCATGAGTTAACGTCTTGCCGAGCGACTTGCGAAGTTCAAACACAGTCCCGCACGTCAACAAGAGTGTGGCCGGGACAAACAAGGCTGGAGGTAGTGAAAAATGAGCATAACGGTGAGGATTCCCACTCCCCTTCGACGGGTGACCAATGGCGAGGAGAAGGTCACGGTCGAGGGTTCGAACCTGAACGAGATCATAGGTTCGTTGGACGACCAGTATCCCGGCATCAAGGCCCGAATCTGCAACGACCAGGGGGACCTCAGAAACTTCGTGAACGTCTACGTCAACGGCGAGGATGTGCGGTTTCTCGAGGGCCTGGAGACATCCACGAAGACGGGGGACGAGATTAGCATCGTGCCGGCCGTTGCCGGTGGCTCCGGATAACGTTTCGT
The DNA here is from genome assembly GCA_022565015.1 of Chloroflexota bacterium. GTDB lineage: Bacteria > Chloroflexota > Dehalococcoidia > Lucifugimonadales > JADFKI01 > JADFKI01. The sequence goes on along the minus strand of JADFKI010000036.1, from coordinate 14,352 downwards.
CGGCAGCTACCCGGTAAGGAAAAGGGACACCCCGAGACGTCGGGGCATCCCCTTTGCTCTCACACGGTTTTCGATCGCTTCAGTGAGTCGAGCCACATCTGCTTCTGTACGCGCCTGGTCTTTTCGTCGGGCGGCGTAAATCGGTCATGAAATTCCCTGCGGTAGCTCTCAAAGCTCCCCTCGATGATCGCGCTTCGCATCTCTTCCATCAGCCTCAGAATGAACCGCAGGTTGTGTATCGTCGCCAGACGATAGGCAAGCAGCTCCTTGGCCTTGAAAAGGTGATGCACGTACGCGGCTGAGAATGTTTCGCAGGTGTAGCAGTCGCAGCCGGCTTCGATGGGCCGCTTTTCCTTGCGAAATCTAGCGGTATCGATATTGACGCGGCCTTCGCGTGTGAAGAGAGCGCCGTTCCTTGCGATGCGAGTGGGCAGCACGCAGTCGAACATGTCCACGCCGTGCGCCACGCACTCCACCAGGTCTTCAGGGGAGCCCACGCCCATCAGGTAGCGCGGCGCCGACTCGGGAAGCAGCGACGTCGTGAACTTCGTCGCCTCGTACATGGCCTCCTTGGACTCGCCGACGCTGAGGCCGCCGATAGCGTATCCCGGGAAGTCCAGGCCCAGTAGGTGCTCGACGGACCGCCGGCGAAGGTCGGTAAACAGCCCGCCCTGAACTATGCCGAACAGTGATTGACCCTGGCTCACGTGCGCCTCTCGGCACCGGATGACCCAGCGGTTCGTGTGTTCCACCGCCGCCTCTACGGTGGCCCGGTCGCCGTCGGAGGCGACGCATATATCCAGGGGCATGATGATATCGGCGCCGAGGCCCTCTTGATGGCGAATTGCCGCCTCCGGGGTGAATTCGTGCCTGCTGCCGTCGATGTGCGACTTGAAGATAATGGCATCGTCGGTGATCTCCCTCAGGTGCTGGAGACTAAAACCCTGAAAGCCGCCGCTGTCCGTCAGTATTGGGCCGTCCCACTGCATGAAGCCGTGGAGCCCACCTAGGGATTTGACTACGTCGACGCCGGGGCGCAGGTACAGATGGTAGGTGTTGGCGAGAACTATGTTCGCCCCAATAGCCCTGAGGTCCGCTGGATCGACCGCCTTCACCGAGCCCTGTGTGGCCACGGGCATGAATGCAGGGGTCGGCACGTCGCCGTGGCCGGTGTGTAGCGTTCCAGCCCTGGCGCTTCCGTCCGTTTGGTGAACCGTTAGCAGGGACATGTCTGAGCTCGCATGCAGGCGTTTCTGATGACTCTAAGATATCAGAGATCGCTGATGCCCTGTATCAGTAGCTTGATGCCGAGGGCCAGCACCACGATAAGCAGTAGCCTGAGAATCCACTTGCCCTTTACCCTGCCGGTCAGCCGCGCGCCTATCTGTCCGCCCACGACAAGCCCGATGCCGGTAAAGACAAATGTCGGAAAGAACTCAACGTGACCGAGGGCGGCGTGTGTGATGGCTCCGGCGGTCGTGTAGAAAGACAGGGTGAATATGGAGGTTGCAACGGCGACTTGGACAGGGAATCCGAATGCATAGACCAGTATGGGTGTCCTGATGAATCCTCCACCGGTCCCAAAGAAGCTTGACACAAAACCCAACAGCACGTTAAAGGCTGTCGCGAAGGTCTCGTTGAACCGATACCTGTAGGTCCTACCTTCAGAGGATGAAATTTCCCTGGACTTTACCATGAACCCCAGAAGCCTGCGGTCCCTGGAGAGCGCCTCCTGGTCCGGCTCACGTGCCTCTGACTTGTCCGAAGGGGAGGTCGCGATGTGAAGGGCCAGCAGAAGCAGCAGTATTCCAAAGAGTAGCTGGAAGAGGCCCGGCGCCACTGAGCCAATCACAAATGGTGCGATCACGGACCCCGGTATGGCGGCCGCCGCGAAGAGCAGGCCGCTGCGGACATCGACCGTGCCCATGCGGCGAAAGGCAAAGGTCCCGGATATGCTGTTGATCGCAACCAGGGCCAGCACCGTGCCGGCCACGGTCGCGGGTTCGATGTCGAAGAAGATCAGCAGCAGGGGGCCGATTATGAACCCGCCTCCGGCGCCTATGAGAACGCCGTAGACGCCGGTGCCGAACCCCATGAGGACCAGCCATAGCCATGCTATGTCAAACAATATCGGGGGCCGCTACCCGGAGAGGCTTTCGAGCGCTTCCTGCACGAGCTCGGAGGATACGTCGCTGCGGGTTACGGCGTTGCCTATGCCGTCGAGCAATACCCAGCGGATGGTTTTGCCGGAGGTCTTCTTGTCGGAGAGCATGGCGTTCCTGACCGCGTCCAGGTCCAGCTCCCCCGCGGTGAGCGGCAGCCCGTAAGCCTCCAGGGCCGAGCGCTGTCGGTCCAGCTCTCCCGAAGACATGAGCCCCAGCCTGTTGCCGATTAGGCCTGCGCCCATCATGCCGATGCTAACGGCCTCGCCGTGAAGAAACGAACCGTAGCCCGTCGAGGCTTCTATGGCATGCGCTATGGTGTGGCCGTAGTTCAGCAGTATCCTTATGCCCAGGGTCTCGCGCTCGTCCTGGGAGACGATATTTGCCTTGACGGCGACGCTGCGCCGAATCACGTCGGTGGCCACATCCCGCTCCAGCGACTGGATCTCTCCCGGATTGTCCTCGAAGGATGCCAGGAGCTCGTCGTCAAGAATCAGCCCGTGCTTTATGGCCTCGGCCCATCCCGAGGTGAGCTCCCTGGCCGGCAGCGTCCGGAGGGTGCTCACGTCCGAAAGGACGAACTTGGGCTGGTAAAAGGCCCCCACCAGGTTCTTGCCCTGGGGCAGATCGACGGCCGTCTTACCCCCGATGGATGAGTCCATCATCGCCAGCAGGGTGGTTGGCACCTGCACGAAGGGCATGCCCCGAAGGTAGGTGGCCGCGACGAACCCCGCCAGGTCTCCCACGACGCCTCCGCCCACGGCGAGAATCAGGTGCCCTCGCTCGGCCTTGCGTTCGGCCAGCCACCTGAAGACGAGCTGGGTGGTCTCGAGAGTCTTGTGCTGCTCCCCCGGCGGCATCAGGAACATATGCGTGGGAATCCCGACGGCCTCCATGGAGAGCTGAGCCCGACGGGCAGGCCTGTAGACGCCTTCGTCCGTGATTATGTACGCGACCGGAGGCGAAAGCCTTTGCTGGACCCTCTCCCCCAGCTCGTCCAGGTTGCCCCATCCCACCCATATGGGATAGTCGCCGGAGGCGGTTCTAACGGTGGCGGCCAGCTCGGAGCCGTATTCGCTTTCAGCCTGCGTAATTGTGTCGCCCAGCATGCTCCATGCCCTCAGCACTTCGTCGGCAACCTGCGCCGGATTCAGGCCGTCCGTATGGACCGTCCAATCCGAGAGAGTATAGTTGAATTGGCGCTCGGCTTTCAAGGAAACTATCCTCGCCAGAGGGTCTGAGGCCCGCAGCATGGGTCGCACAACGCCGTCCTCCATGGACTGCTGCTCTAGCCTTTCGAAAATAGTCTCCGGCCTGGCTTCGAGGCAAACCACGATGCCGCTTCCGCCCATGACCCGACGGTTTCGATCGCCCATGATGATGCCGCCGCCCGTGGAAACGACCTGACGCCTGTCTTCAGCGATGGTCCCGAGGCATTCGCCTTCGAGTCGCCTGAAATGCTCCTCGCCATGCTCGTCGAATATGGCTTCGATGGACTGTCCGGCGTGGGCTACTATCTCAACGTCGAGATCGACGAAGCGCCAGCCCAGTCGCCTGGCGACCTCTCGGCTCACGGTCGTCTTGCCCGTGCCGGAGAACCCGGTTATGAAGATGTTCTGCTTCAACGCTGCGTTCCAAAAAGAAGACGTTAGGAAGATTCGGCCATGGCGCTCTCGCCCGCCCGGAACATGACCTCGACAGGGGCCTCTTTGTCTGTCCAGATCTCGAAGGCAGCCGCGCCCTGGTATATCAGCATCGGCAGGCCGCCCAGGGTACGCGCTCCGGCGGCGCGGGCCTCCTTCAGCAGCGGCGTGTCCTGGGGATTGTATACCATGTCACACACCAGCGAGCGGGGATTTATCCGGACGCCGGCAAGAGGCGAGTTGCCTTCGGAATCGGTATGACGCATGCCGATGGACGTCGAGTTCACGATGAGGTCGGCCGTTGCCGCGATCCTCGATAGCTCGTCGCCGTGTAGAGGCATGGCGCTGATGCCCTCCATTAGCGGCGACGCCTCGTTTGCCAGCGATTCGGCCCGCTCCAACGTGCGATTGGCGATCGCCAACGATTCGACGCCCTCGTCGATCAGCCCGAAGACCGCCGCCCTGGCCGCGCCTCCGGCCCCGAGCACCAGCGCGCGACAGCCCCTGGGTTCGAAGCCGCCCCTCTCGCGAAGGGACCTGATGAAGCCGGTGGCGTCGGTGTTGTAGCCGGTCAGACTCTCTCCACTTCGGGCGATCGTGTTCACCGCGCCGATTCTGGCCGCGACTGGGTCTATCGTGTCGATGAACTCCATGACTTGCTGTTTGTGGGGTACGGTGACGTTTGCCCCCATATACGGCTCGGCCCTGAGTTTGCCGACCGCTCTTTCGAGATCGTCGGGAGGAACGGGCCAGGCCTCATAGCGAACATCCATGGAGTAGCTGTCGAAAGCGGCCTGCTGAAACGCAGGGGATATCGAATGGGCCAACGGATAACCGAATATGCCGACGAGCTTCGTCATAGGGCTGAGCGCCTTCATCATGGTGTTACCAGGTCAGTATAGCAACGGCGACGGAGGGCCGACAAGGAACATTCAATCCGATAATGGGCCTGCGAAGAACGGCGATTGCGGAAAACCTGGTCCGACGTTGATTGAGGCCCTGCCTAGTGCTAATATTGGCGCGGCATCCACCAGTATCTCAGGTGAATGTTTTGCCTGATGTGGTCAAGTGAGCGAGGTTCACATGTCCGAATACCAGGAGCTTGTGCGGGAGATCAACGCCTGCCAAAAATGCGCCCTATCCCAGAAGAGGACCAACGCCGTGCCGGGCGAAGGCTCGACGACGGCCGACATCATGTTCATCGGCGAAGGCCCGGGCTATTACGAAGACCAGCAGGGCAGGCCGTTCGTTGGACGCGCCGGACAGGTGCTCAACGACCTGCTGGCGACGATCGGCTTGAAGCGGGAGGACGTCTACATAACCAATATGCTCAAGTGCCGCCCGCCGGAAAACCGAGACCCGCTGCAGAACGAAATCGCCGCCTGCGGAGGATACCTGGATAGACAGATCAAGCTGATCGCGCCCAAGGTTATCGTCACGCTGGGCAGGTTTTCGTTCGGTAAGTTCTTTCCAGGCGAGGCCATAAGCAAGGCCAGAGGGACTCCCCGTAAGTGGGGCGACCTCTGGATCTATCCCATATACCATCCCGCCGCCGTCCTGCACAATCCGAGGCTCAAGCCCGCGTTGGAAAACGACTTCAAGCGGCTGCCGGAGCTGATTCGAAGCATTAACGAGCCGGCCTCTCAAGAAGCGGAAGGCGAGAAGGAACCCCAGCAGCTGAGCATGTTCTGAGGGCATATTGTCCTGAAATCGGGCCGAACTTCAATTCAAGCTGCCCATCGAATCGAGTATAATAGTCGGTAATGCAGTTTTTCATCATGAGACAGGTCTCTTAGTCGCTTAATGACCCAGCCCCCACTTCGAGTAATCCCCCTTGGCGGCCTCGGCGAAATAGGTCAGAACATGATGGCGTTCGAATACGAGGATGACATCGTCGTCGTGGACGCCGGCGTGCTCTTTCCCGAAGAAGATATGCCCGGTGTGGACTTCGCCATACCCGACATCACCTACCTCGTAGAGAACTCCGACCGGGTCCGCGCCATTCTTATCACGCACGGCCACGAGGACCACATCGGCGCCCTTCCCTACGTGCTGGCGGAGCTGGATGTTCCCGTGTATGCCTCGCGGCTTACCCACGGCCTCATCTCCGTAAAGCTGCGTGAGCGCGGCATGCTGCGTGAAGCCCGACTGAACGTGGTGGAGCCCCATGCGCCGTTTCGCATCGGCAAGTTTCGGGCCGAGTTCTTCAGGGTGTGCCACTCCATTCCGGACGCCATGGGCATTGCTCTGACGACGCCGGTAGGTCTCGTAATACACACGGGGGACTTCAAGATCGACCACTCCCCCGTAGATGGTCTTCGCACCGATTTCAGTCAGCTCGCCAGGCTTACCCAGGACGGTGTGCTGCTGCTCTGCTCGGACTCGACCTATGCGGAGGTCAAAGGCTACACGGAGTCCGAGCAGGTCGTGGGCGAGGCGCTGGAGAGGGTGATTGGGGAGGCGAAGGGACGCGTCATGGTTGCGACCTTCGCTTCGTTGATCTCAAGGATTCAGCAAGTCATAGACGCCGCCGTGAAGCACGATCGCAAGGTCACCGTAGTTGGCAGAAGCATGGGCAACAACGTGAAGATGGCGCTGAACATGGGCTATCTCAAGGCGCCGTCGGATGTCGTCGTCACCATGAGCCAGGCGCGTCAGCTCCCGCATGACAGGGTGATAATTCTGGCCACCGGCAGCCAGGGTGAGCCCACTTCGGCACTTGTGCGGATAGCGAACGGCCAACATCAGGACATTGAGATAGTACCGGGTGACACCGTCGTGATTTCCGCTTCGCCCATTCCCGGCAACGAGACCGTCGTGTCCAAGACCATAAACAACCTCCTTCGCCAGGGCGCCCACGTGCTCCACAGCAGGATCGCCATGGTCCACGTGCACGGCCACGCAAGCCAGGAAGAGCTCAAGATGATGTTGAGCCTGGTACAGCCCAAATTCGTCTTACCCGTGCACGGCGAGTACAGGCATCTGGCGAGTCATGCGGCGCTGGCCCAGTCCATGGGCATACCGAAGGAGAATACCTTCGTGCTGGAAGACGGCGACGTTCTGGAGCTCACGGAAGAAAAAGGGGCCGTGACCGAAAAGGTCCAGGCGGGGCACGTATACGTCGACGGTCAGATGCTCTGGAGCAACCAGAGCTCCGTCATACAGGAGCGTAGACGCCTATCCAGAGACGGCGTCGTGGTCGTGGCCATAACACTCGACGCCAAAACGGGGGACGCCAAGAGCGCACCTGAGCTTGCCTCCGCCGGGTTCGTCGAATTGGACGAAAGTCAAGAACTTTTCGAGAAAACTTCTAAAATGGTCCTCACAAGCCTAGAGAAGGAAGGGGTCCACGCCTTAGACTTAGACGAGGTGAAATCCAACATTTCGGATTCCGTCTCCAACTACCTTTACAAGGAGACTCGAAGGCGTCCAACGGTCCTCACGGTCATAGAACAGGTCTAGCCCGAATATCCTTCGCTTTCAGTGGGCGGCGGCTCACGGCACGAACTAGCATCGGCTGACCTACTCCTTCACGCAGATATGGGCCTATGGCGCGAGAGGGCCACACCGTTTTCGAGAGCGCCGGTAACTCTTCGGTAATTTTCACCTTGTTAACCTGTTATTGCCGGCTACGCTTTATCTATCGAAGGACTATTTGCCATGGCAATTGAAAAAGTTATAACAGGCACCAATCCGGACTCGCACTCTTCGAAGAATTCGTTCAGGTTAGGACTCAGGCCCCTTATCGGCGCCTCCCTGGCCCTGATGGCCGCGGGGTCGTTCGCGGTGTACTGGTTCTGGTTTATCCTAGTGCACTGGTTTACCACGACTGGTCCGCAGATTTATCCGACCTCCGAAGAAGCGGTCCTGAGCAATCTGAGCCTTGGCCTGCTGCCCATCGCCCTCTGGCTGTCGGCCTTTCTCGTCGCAGTCGCATTTCGCCGATCGTTGTTCCGACACTATCGGGCGTGGCTGGCCTCCGTGGCCTTCCTGTCGGTGGTCCTGGGAGCCCTCTCGCTCAATCAAGTAGATTCCGGCTTCCTGTCCTGGTTCACGATGGGAGGCAGCGTGACGCTGGGAGGAGTCGTAGGAGACAGGATAGCCGGGCCCGCGGGCATACAGGCGATCGCGCGGCTGACGGCCATAGGCGTTCTTGGCGTGGTCATGCTGGCGCCGTCATACGCGCTGGCCGTCTCCGTCCTATTGGGAAGGCTGGCCCTCTACGTCTATATCGTTCTGGTCGTAGGGCTGAAGGCCGTCGGTAGGATGTATCGCAGCAAGGAGGATACGCAAGGAATGTCGGCCTCCGGCCTCAACGGAGATCGGGCCTCCGCCGACTCTGCGGACGTGGACGATGCACAGTCGCAGAATCACCTGAGGACCCTGTCGGCGTCCGATCTCGTGCCGCAGGGCAGTGGGTATACCTTCGTTTCGCCGGCCACCGGCCGAGACCTGGGTGGTTCAATAGTCTCGACGGCTCCTACCACTTTCGAGGTCGAGCCCGAAAACCAGGAGGCCCACGAAACATACTCACCACCCGCCCGGCCATCGTCGAATCTAGACCTGGACGAGTTTCAGGTGACGGACGCGCCCGTTTCCGAGCGGGATGCGGCGCTAAACGATGTCGATTACGAACCCGCGCCCAACGGCAACGGCGCCGGCCAGAACGGTCAGGAGGCCTCCAATGGCAAGTTCAACCGCTTCTGGGAGTCGTCTCAGGCCGTCGTCGCGCCTCCCGAGCAGGAGATGCCGGCGCCTCCGTCCAACGGCTTCAACGGCAATGGCGATCAGGAGATAATGCCCTACTTCGGTAGCGGTGGCTCGACCTGGGCCAGGCCGCCCATGAACGTGCTTCAGGACTTGCCGGACCAGGGCATCTCCAGGGAGCAGATCGCCGCCACGGCGGATTCGATCAAGAGGACCCTCTCCGAGTACGGAATCGAGGTCGAGATCGGACAGGTCAGTCCGGGTCCGACGGTGACGATGTACGGACTCATACCGGGATGGGTCCGCCGCTATAAGCAGGTGAAGAAGACCGACGAGCTCGGCAGGCCGGTCCTGGATGATACGGGCAGGCAAGTGGTCACGCGCGTCGAGCAAAAGACGCGGGTAAAGGTGGACAGCATAATCTCCCGTGAGAAGGACCTGTCACTGGCGCTGAAGACCCCCAGCATCAGAATCGAGACCCCAGTCATGGGGCAGTCCCAGCTGGGCATCGAGGTACCCAACGCAGAGGCCAGCCCCGTGACTCTGCGCTCGGTAATGGAGAGCGACGAGTTCAAGAAGCTGAAGGGCAAGGCCGACCTTCCGGTGGCCTTCGGTAAGGGCAGCGGCGGCGAGACGGTTGTGATCGACCTGGCCAAGATGCCCCATCTGCTCATCGCCGGGGCCACGGGCAGCGGCAAGAGCGTCTGTCTGAACGCATTAATCTCCTGTCTTATTATGGAGAAGTCTCCCGCGGAGCTAAGGTTGCTTCTAATAGACCCGAAACGCGTCGAGCTCACGCCGTACAACGGCGTTCCACACCTGCTTACGCCGGTGGTTGTGGAATCAGAGCAGGTCATCGGCCTGCTGAAGGGCATGATTCGAGAGATGATGGACCGCTATCGCCGAATGGAAGAGGTCGGCGTGCGCAACATCGATGGCTTCAACAAGCGCTATCCCGAAAACAAGATGCCCTTCATGGTCGTTGTCGTGGATGAGCTGGCGGACCTCATGATGACGGCGGCCTTCGAGGTCGAGCAGGCCCTATGCAGGCTCGCACAGCTTGGCAGGGCTACCGGCATACACCTCGTCATAGCTACCCAGCGGCCCTCGGTGGACGTGGTAACCGGGCTCATCAAGGCCAACTTCCCAAGCCGTGCGAGCTTTGCCGTGACCTCCCATATCGACTCCCGTACGATACTGGACACGACGGGTGCGGAGAAGCTTCTCGGCCGTGGCGACATGTTGTATATGCCCATCGACGCCTCCAGACCTGAGCGCATTCAAGGCGTTTTCATTTCGGACAAGGAGATCGAGAAACTGGTCGGCTTCTGGCAGTCGACGCCGAGGGCATCGCTGCCCCACATATCTCTGCGCCCGCTCCCCGAGGATGACGCCTCCTCCAACGACAGGCTGAATGGGGATTCCGCCGACGAGCTTCTGGACAAGGCCGTCGAGCTCGCGCAGATGCACAACAAGCTATCGACTTCACTGCTGCAGCGGCGAATGCGCATCGGGTACCCAAGGGCGGCCCGCCTGATGGACGAGCTGGAAGAGCGCGGCATAGTCGGCCCCAGCGACGGCTCAAAATCACGAGATGTTATAATTAACGAAGTATAGCCCAGCATTTCTAACTGGGAATCCAGTTACAGAGGGGCACATCTGGTGGTCCGCAACATTACAAGCCTCTTCGGCGGGTCCAGAGGCGACGGGGAAAACAGCTCCGACTTGGCGGCCAGGGACCGGTGCCTGGTGTGCGAAGCCGCCTTCGAAGACTCTGAGCTCTACGCTCGCTATCGGGTCTGCCACCTGTGTGGATTTCACTACAGCATGACGGCCAGGGAGCGTATCGACTCCCTCGCAGACCTTGATTCGTTCAAGGAAATAAATCGGTCCGTCGCATCCATCGACCCGCTCTCCTTCTCGTCCCGAGGCTCCTACAAGAAGCGCATCTTTCGCGATCAGCGCCGCACGGGTCTCACTGAAGCCGTCGTGACGGGCACCAGCTCCATCGGCGGCAGTCCGGTTATGCTCATCGTCATGGACTTCGGATTCATGGGCGGGAGCATGGGCTGCGTCGTTGGTGAGAAGGTCGCCCTGGCGCTGGAACAGGCCGCCAAGAGAAAGCTGCCCGCCGTCGCCGTCGTGACCAGCGGCGGTGCGCGCATTCAAGAGGGCGTGCTCTCCCTGATGCAGATGGCGAAGACCTCCATCGCGGCGTGCCAGCTGAGTGACAAGGGCCTGCCGTTTATCACGGTGCTGGCTAATCCGGCGACCGGCCAGGCCTACGCCAGCTTCGCGAGCCTTGCAGACATCATATTGGCGGAGCCGGGTTCGATCGTCGGCTTCTCGCCGCTTCGGGCCATCAAGGAGTCCAGCAGTGAGCCTCTCCCACGGGGGTCGCACACCGCGGAATCACAGCTGGAGCACGGCCAGCTCGACGGCGTGACGGAGCGGGCGAAGCTCAAACCCTTGCTCGCCGTGATCCTCGATCTGCTTGGACCCCAATACAGCCTCACTGCCCGACGCCGAGGTCAACGTCCGCACGTCGAACCCCAGCGCTCCGAGGCCTGGAGCTCGGTGCAGCTGGCGAGGCACAAGTCCAGACCGACGTCAACGGACTACATGTCCCGCCTGTTTACCAGCTTCGTGGAGCTACGCGGCGACCGGGCGTATGGAGATGACCCCGCCATCGTCTGCGGATTTGGACAGCTTGGTGGTCAGACGGTGGTCGTCGTCGGTCAGGAGCGGGACAAAGCCGATGGCGAAACGGCGCGACACGGTGGCAGGACCTCGCCTGAGGGATTCAGAAAGGCCCAGCGCGCGTTCCAGTTCGCCGCGAAGTTCGATCTTCCGCTGATCACGTTGATAGACACCCCCGGCCCGTACCTGGGACTGGAGGCCGAGGAGCGCGGCCTTGGCAGGGCCATCGCAACCACGATGGCGGGCATGTCACAGGTCGGAGTACCGTCATTGTCGGTCATCATCGGCGAGGGCGGCAGCGAAGGCGCACTCGCCCTGGGGGTAGCCGACCGGGTGCTCATGATGGAGAACGCCATCTACACCACTATTTCGCCAGAGGGCGCCGCCGAGATAATATTCCAGGACGAGGCGCGCGCCGATGAGGTCGCCGAATCGCTGAAGCTGACGGCGCAGGACTGTCGCGAGTACGGCATCATCGATGTCATCGTGCCGGAGCCGTCGGGAGGCGCCCACACGGACCCCGATGAGGCCGTGAGGCAGCTTCGCAGCGTGTTACTTCAGGAGCTGGCGGACCTACAGGCCATCTCGATGCGACGCCTCCTGAAAGACAGGTACAAGAAGTTCCGCAACATGGGCGAGTACAGCTCTCGGGTGCGTGCGGCAATTCATCGAGAGGTGAGCTCTCTGCAAGGCCTGGTGGCCTCGGGGGTCCGCCGCATCACCAGGCGGCAGTCGGGAAAGCCCGAGGAGCCCCTGGAGGAGATCCCGGCCGGCGATTGACTTCCCGGGGCGTCCTAATCACAGCACTACGTCCTTCGACAAGCTCCCCGAATATTCATGCCCCGAAGGTATTCCATTTCAGAGGTGAAGCAAGGCAACCCTTCGACGGCCTCAGGGCGAGCATGTCGAATTCCGTTCGTGGTGAGCCTGTTCAACCATAGGCGGCAGGCTTTCCTCGCTTGTGACTGTCGCAAAAAAGCCAAAACGGCTTATCTTCATAGCCCCGTTTCGGTTGAGGCGTCGCGAATGGCCCTCAGGCCCTCTTCATTCACATGGCGGAAGGACGCGGGAATGAAAATGTCGTTACCGACTTATTTTTAATTCTTTATGAATTAAGTGATTTTTCCTAAGTTTCTGTTTTTAAGATTCTCTGCCTATACCACCACAAATTGCCCCATCATGCCGGCGTCTTCATGTTCTAAAATGTGGCAGTGGAACATGTAGGGTTTAACCGGGTCGGCGAAGTCACTAAAATGGATGATAATTCTGACCGTTTCGCGCGGCATAACCAACACGGTGTCTTTCCACCCTGCTTCATTCTCTGCCGGTGGCGATCCATCTCGCGTCAGGATCAGGAATTGGATGTCATGAACATGAAACGGATGAGGCAGGTCTGAATTGTTAGTGACTTCCCAAATTTCAGTATCGTTCAGTTTGATGGTCTGATCGATCCGATTCATATCCATACTCTGTCCGTTGATTGTCATGGGCCCGGAAAAACCCATTTCTAGTACGAAAGGCCGGGTCCTGGCGGCCTGGCCTTCTTGAAGGCGGTTGATAGAGGCCAGGGAGGCCGGCAGGGCAGTAATGGGGTTAGCAGTAGCCGCCTTAACATCAATGGTCATGATGTCAAAAGCTGAGTCATCCAGAGCATTAGAATTCCAAATCGGGTTGATGTTATCCAGCTCCGATGAAAAGCTCACCAGCCGTACCTGGCTATTTTCCTCACCGCTAAAATCGACTAAGATTTCCGCTCTCTCGCCGGTAGACAACCTCAATCTAGTCAAAGGCACCGGCCTTTCTAACAGCCCACCATCTGTGCCGATTTGATGGAATTGACGATCATCGCTGAAGCCAAAATTGTAGATACGAGCGTTGGAGCCATTAAGCAGGCGAAAACGGACGAATTGCGCCGGGGCGTCGAAGACTGGAGTTACAGCCCCGTTGACTAGAAACTGATCTCCTTTTACACCAAAACGGGTGCCGGGGTAATTGAACGAACCATCAGCATCAAAAATTTTGTCCTGAATAATCAATGGGATGTCATCCGTCCCATATTGATCAGGTAGATCCAGTTCGCTTTGGGGGTCTTTGACGATAAATAGTCCAGCCAGACCATGGTATACATGTTCAGCTGTTTTGCCCTCCAAATGGGGGTGATACCAAAAGGTGGCCTCTTCATTCATGATGGTATATTGGGCCTGCCAAGTATCACCATTCTCGATTCTTTGATGAGGGCCGCCATCCATGATCGCCGGCAAATGTATACCATGCCAATGGGTAGTCGTCGGCTCACCTAGTTGATTGGTAACATTGATGACAACCTCATCCCCTTTGTGCATGAGCAGCGTGGGACCAAGAATATTGCCGTTGTAGGCGAATGTGGCGGTTTGCTTCCCAGAAACATAAGTCATGGAGCCTGGTTGCATGATTAAGTCGTAGACTCGTTTACCATCCATTTCTGTCCCGGTTAACAGGTCTGGGATGGGTAAACGTTGACCACGGATCACATCAGTCGCTGTCGAAGAAGGATTGCCGTCGTTCAAGAACCGGTCGCGTAGAAGGTAACCCCCGCCCATTAGCACAACAGCGCCAACGGCTAAGACTTTCAAGAAAGTCCGACGTGACATATGGAATCGCTCTGTCATTCTATTTTTCTTGAGCATCTTTTCAACCCTATAAGATATACAACGCCATAGTCCAGCAATTATCGAAAGCGAAAATGTCCACTCCGCCTAGCTTGTCGCCCCACTGAGCTATCGTTGCGTCGGCGCACTGTTGGGCCACGGTATCGAAAAAGGTGTCGAACAGCAGGTACAGGTTCTCGAAACCGGTCTGTTGGCCAATAGTCATGAAGTCAACTGCCCCTAGGGCCTTGCCAGCGTTGGCCTGCAAGCTCCCAATGTACTCCTTGGCTATCTCCACGTCCTGGCGATTCCCAAGACGGGTTAGGTGCCCACCCATGAAGGTATCGAAGTCGTAAGACAATACCTCATCGTGAGCCCGTATAAATCCCCCTATGTCTTCCGCGACCGACAGATCCTTGAAAGATGCCCAGCCGGGGGAGATCATGTCCACTTTCATGAGGACCTTCTGCTTGGGCGCATAAATGTAAATATTCCCCTGCGTATGGTCGGCGC
>JADFKI010000258.1 GCA_022565015.1 Chloroflexota bacterium | reverse complement strand
ATATTGGGTACGACGGGGCTTATAGAGATAGTCGCCGACAAGGCAGATGAGGGGCAACTGGCCAGGTTCCAGATCGAGGTGTTCGCCGTGGCAGGCAACAGGTCCGGGTGCGACCCGCCGCTGGTTGCGCTCGACCGCAGCCCGTCCAGCCCGAGGTACAGCACGTACGACGCCATACCACAGGCGGACCGGTACTTCACCATCAGCAACACCGGCGAGTCGATAGTCACATACGCGCTGGTGAACGTGAACGACAGGTGGTTCATCATGCCGACGCTGCTGCCGTACGAGATCAAGACGATTGACATCGGGTCGGCGCTGGTGGCTGGTGACGACAACACGATCACGGTCTGGGGTGGGGGCCATGGGTCGCAGGTGATGATATCGGACGTGATGCCCACGGTGACGAACACGTTCGCGTACCCGGACGAGCCGCTGTATTAGGTTGACCTCACACGCACCGTAGGAAAGAGATACGAGGGATGTCTGGAGGAAAAGGAAGATGAAGAAAAAGGCATATGAGAAGCCGGTACTCGCCAGGCACGGCCCGCTGAGGAAGCTGACGAAGCAAACCTTCTAGTACGTCAGGCCTGAAAGGTTGATGATAGAGGTAGCCCCCAGCTATTTCGATCGCTGGGGCTCCTCTTTCGTTACGGTAATGTGGGTGCCGGCCCAGTTGAAAATAAACAGGCCCTGTGCAATAGTTGACTCAGGCGTCTAGCCCATAATATCCGCCCTTGTCTGGTGCGTTCATGGTGGCAACCCCTGATTCCATGTTCAAGAGGCGCGACGGCGTCGTATCACAGATAGCTTCCAAGAAACTGGTCCTGCTCGATGTCGATGGCGGCGAGTACTATAGCCTGAACGACGTTGGCACCAGGGTCTGGGAGCTGAGCGACGGCTCGCACTCCCTGGAGCAGATCATCAACACGCTAATCGAGGAACACGACGCCCCCGGCGATGTCATACGAGCGGATGTGACCGAGCTGGTGGAGGACCTGGTCGTTGAGAAATTACTGGTCAAGGTTTCTTAGGCGGGCAGCGGCCTATCACGACATCTGGTGGCCACCCAACACCTTACTGCTCTTGAGGATAATCGCTATCCTGGCCGTCTCTCCCCTGCTCGTGCGATTCGACTTGCCGCGCCTGAAGAGGCTGATCGAGCCCAGGCGGGTCCGACGGGCCGGACTGGCCAATAAAACGCCATCCACCGAGAGGGTGGACAGGATCGTTCGATACACGGACGGCATGCTGGCGGGTCGCGGACCTATGATTCGCAAGAACTGCTTCCGCAGGGCCATCACACTTTACTATTTCTTGCGTCGAGAGGGCATGGAACTGGACGTCTGCTTCGGAGTAAAATCGCCGGACGAATCAGTGCTCGACGGTCACTGCTGGCTCGTAAGGGACGAGTCGCCCTACCTTGAAATTTGGGACCCCACGTCCATGTTCACGCCCGTATACTCCTTTTCTCAGATCACCCCCATGGAAGCCGACAGGTAGAGCCTCTCCAATATGACGTCGGCCTCTCGATCGGAACTGCTGGAGGAGCTATTCACGTTTCACGGCGTGAACATCTCCATCTCGTCCGACAGCCCCTGGATACTGGGCGTCCTGCACAATACCCTTCGACACTTTCCCTCGGTCGACGGCGCAGAGCCTGATATCAGCTTCACGTATAAGTTCGCCCCGGACATAGAAAGCCACTGGGTGCAACGGCCCGATGGTCGGGAGCGTGTCGTGTACGAGCCGCTCCTGGGCCAGCTCGCCATGATTGAAGACAAGCTGTACATGAACTACGGCGAACGAGGCAGGCTGCTCTGCGACCCGGAACGAGGCCGCGTAGACGTTTCCATCCTGGAATCGGAGGCAGACGACGAGTGGCTCGTGACGCACCCCATGTTCCTTCCGGCCTTTCACGAGCTTCTAAAGCGTCGCGGGCTCTATAGCCTGCACGCGTCTGCGCTCTCAGTCGGTGGCAACGGCGTCCTCTTTCCGGGCACAAGCGGCTCGGGGAAGTCGACGATGGCCATCGGGCTCATGAAGGAGGGATTCGATTTTCTCGGCGACGACACCGTTTTTCTGGCGCGAAGCGATGAAGGGCTGGACGTTCTGGCCTTTCCCGACGTCATCGATTTCACTGACCGCACCGCGGAGCTGTTTCCCGAGCTGGGCCGGGCGGACTCGACGCCGCGAAACCCCATAACACACAAGCGGCAGGCGAGGGCCGAGGAGGTCTTTAATGTGGGCTTCACGCCGAAGTGTCGGCCCAAACTCCTGGTGTTCCCGCGCGTATCCGGTAATTCTCGCAGCGTGCTGGAGCCCATGGACAAGGACGATGCCCTGGAGGAGCAGGCCCCTAACGTGCTTCTCACGGAGGCGAGTTCGTCCCAGAAGCATCTGGATGTCCTCGCTGAGCTGGTCAAATCGACGGATACGTACCGGCTCGAAACAGGCACCGACTTCGCCTACCTGGCCGACCTCCTTAGAGACATGCTTGCCCGGCCTCAACCTCGTCCAGACTCCCGCCAAGAGTAGCCGATTGTGGTCGATTCATTGAGGTCCAGAGTTTCACCGGAGGCGAGAATCGTAACCCTCTGCTGCATGCATGACCCGACGTCGGTCATGGCGGAGATCGATACCTGTGCACGCCTGGTGAAGGACTGGGGTCGGGTCGTAGAGCTGGCACAGAGGCATCGAGTCGCCGCCGTGATCCTACCGCAATTCGAAGACCTGGCGGACCGTGGCGCGGTTCAAAGCGATGTAGTGGAGGAAATCCGCGGAGCCGCATTCTCGGATATCGCCGTCACGGCCCGCCTCCGCGTGGCGCTCAAGGAGATACTTTCAGCCCTTGGTGAATCGAGCGTGGACGTGATCGTATTGAAGGGAGCGGCCCTGTCGTCCCTAATCTACGATGACCAGTCTGTCCGGCCGTCGGACGACATCGACCTGCTGTGCAAGGAGGACTCCTACGAAAGGGTGTGGGACATCCTGGTCAAGCTGGGGTACGAGACGGACGACAGCCCGTCGCTGCCCCACAGGCATTCGCAGGAGGAGACCTACTTCGAGCGCCACTTCTACCATCCGGACGGCTTCGTTCACGTCGAGCTGCACGTGGACGACAGCATTAAGACGGGCGTAAGACCCCAGCTGGCGGCCTCGCAATGGACGAGGGTGCGCTCGATACAGATCGACGGCTCCCCCGCACTCATGTTGGGCCTCGAGGACCAGGTGGTCATGTTGAGCGTGCACCTGCACAGGCATGGCTTCAACAGGCTGATGTGGTTCAAGGATATAGACCTCCTCCTCAGGAGGTATGGGGACGACCTGGACTGGGAGATGGTACTGGACCTTGCGCGACGGGAGAGCGTCGGCCCATCGCTGTGGTACACGTTTCGCTTTCTACGGGAGATGCTCGATACGCCCGTCCCCGAGGAAGCAATGTCGGCGTTGAAGCCCGGCAGGCTCGTCCTTTGGACCTACAACGCCATCTGGCCCGAGGCGGGCGTGCTCGACCTTCGGGGGCGTCCGAAGCGGCGAGCACTGCAATTCAGCATTCACGAGTCGTGGCGGGGCACCATCCCGAGCCTGCTGCTGATGGGACGCCGCCGCGAGAAAATCGGCATCCTGCTTCGTCGCCTGCTGCGCTTCCGAGGGCCCGACCGGGCCTAGGCCGAAGTCCTGCGCTAGGCGACGCCACGCCCTGCCGGCGACCGCCACCCCTGTGAGCGCCATGGCGGCGCCTATGACGTGCCGCGAGTCATTGCCTTGCTTCTATGCTCGTGACCGCCCGTTTACGCAAACCAACGCATATCCACTTTTATAGCATTCTAACGTGTACTTCACCAATGCTTCAGGACTGTTCATGAAGTATACCCCCGAATGTTCACTTTCCTGAGTGCTTACGATGATATGCTGTCTTTCTCAGCAAACGTACACATCGGAAGACAAAGGGTCATGCCATGAATAGGAAGCTGAAGTATTTGTCGGGTCAGATGGGTCCGGGGCAACGGGCTATGGTTGGGATTGCGTTTGCTCTGGCCATTTCCGGCACAGGCCTTTTTCAGTTGATAGTGCCGACTGAATTAGAAGCTGCAATAGTGGAGTGCGTTCCGTTGCCGTCAGGGCTGGTAGGCTGGTGGTCGGGAGATGGTTCGCCGAACGATATAGCTGATGGAAATGACGGCGTGCTCCGTAATGGAGCTACCTTTGCACCCGGTATGGTGGGGCAAGCCTTCAGACTGGACGGCGTAGACGACTACGTTGAAGTTTCGGATTCGCCGAGCCTGCGGCTGTCTGATGGTTCATTTTCAATCGATGCATGGATATTCCCCACCCAACCAGGTGGCGGCCAGTTTGACGTTATCGTCGACAAATCTCTGGATAATTCGAACCTCGATTACGAACTGCTGCTTCATACCGATGGTCGCCTTCGCTTGGATACAAGGAGCCTCGCCAACAGCATACTAAGCCCTTCTGCAATTCCTGCCAATCGTTGGACTCACGTAGTGGGAGTCCAGGACGTGGTCCAAAATGAAGTACGACTATATGTAGACGGCACTCTAGTTGCGACGGCTCCTCTGGTAGGCTCCCCGGTCACAAATCTTGCCAGCCTCCTAATCGGTATAAGGCACTCATCTGGAGGAACGATTGTAAAGCATGCGTTCAAGGGTCTCATCGATGAGGTAGAAATCCTTGACAGAGCAATAACCGATGTCGAAATTAAAGCCATCTTTGATGCCGGTAGCGCGGGTAAGTGCAGGGTCTGTACGGCTCCTCCTCCCGGATTGTTGGGTTGGTGGCCTGGAGATGGTTCGCCGAACGACATTCTTGGAGGAAATGATGGCGTGCTCCGCAACGGAGCTACCTTTGCACCCGGTATGGTGGGGCAAGCCTTCAGACTGGACGGCGTAGACGACTACGTTGAAGTTCCGGATTCGCCGAGTCTCAGGCTATCTGAGGGTTCATTCACAATCGATGCTTGGATAAGGCCTGTGACCTCCGGAGGTGGTCAGTTTGACGTCATAGTCGATAAGTCCCTGGATAATTCCAATCTCGACTATCAGCTAACGCTTCACACTGACGGTCGTCTGCGACTTGTTACGAGGAACCTGGCCAACGATATTCTGAGCCCTTCCCCCATACCTAAT
>JADFKI010000035.1 GCA_022565015.1 Chloroflexota bacterium | reverse complement strand
CTCTACAACGGATTGAACTACTCTGGCATCGATGCTGGCATGACGATAGAAGAGATGGAGCGCATTACCAGCTCCATCGTGGAGTCCAACGCCGCGCTGCTGGGCCCCGGAGAGGAGCTCTCCGTCACGCAGATCGTCAGCGTTGTGCCTCCCCTATCGGAAGGGCAGGAGACCATCGTAAACGTCGTCATATACTGCCAGCCTCTGGACTTCTCGGCCTTCGCCCGCGGCTACGTCGACGGCGTCCGGCTCGTCACGCCGGCGACCTACGGCGCGGGCCTGTCCGAAGGGGACTCGAAGACGGGAGGGCGGCAGGTGTTCCCTCTCATGACCAACCAGGACGGAATCATAACCGAGTGCAAGGGCGCGAACTTCATGTTTGCCAAGGACGGCCGGATCAAGCTGCCCGACCGAGGCAACGTGCTGCCCGGCGTGAGTATGCACACGGTCCTGGAGCTTGTGGAGTCCCTGAGGCTTGGCGTCGACGAAGGCGAGTATTCGCCTTACGACGTGTACGAGGCCGACGAGGCGTTCGTATCGAGCACTCGCTACTGCATGCTGCCGGTGGCATCGCTGAACGGCTACGCTCTTGGAGGGGATATTCCGGGACCACTGACGTCCCGGCTTCTGGACGCGTGGCGTGATCAGGTCGGCATGGACTTCGTTCAGCAGGCACTGGACGCGATTTAGCGCTTATCCGAAAACCTCATTTGGACGTTTTACGGTCCTTCGACAGTGCTCAGGACGAACGGAAGATTGCCCGTTCGTGGTGAGCTTGTCGAACCATTCGTGACAGTTTTCGGATAGGCTCTTAGTCTCAAAAAATAGGGGCCCGACATCTCGGGCCCCTATTTCCGCTATCTGTGTTGTCGTTTACTGGCGAGGTTCCGCCGGCGGCACCGGGTTGACCAGGCCGGCTCCGAGGGATACGGGCATCAGGTCATCCAGCTCGTCGAGCGTCCAGCGGCCGTTCTTGTGGATGCTCTTGGCCACGTGTCGAGGCGAATAGAGCGTCATGGGCCAGCCGCTAACGCCGATTACCTGACCGGTGATGCTTCCTCCAGCCTCGGACGAAAGGTAGACCGCCTTGGGAGCGTTGTTCTCGGCATCCCTTGCCTCGGGTGGGCCTTGTATGGGCGCGCCCTGAGTGGCCATTTGCCCGCCCCCGGCGGCCGCCGATGCTGCCGCGCCTCTTTGCTGTTGCCGAAGCTGCGTCGTGCTTTCGGGGATGGTCTCGGTCATCCTCGTGGCGCCGCCCGGATAGACGGCGTTGACGGAGATACCGAACTCGTCGAGCTCCCTGGATAGCGCCCTGGCGAACCCCACCATACCCTCCTTGGCCGTGGCGTAGTTGGCCTGTCCCGACGCGCCGAGGCCGGAGCCCGAGGAGAACAGCACGATTCTGCCGTAGCGCTGGTTTATCATGTGCGGGACGACGTTTCTCACCATGTTGAAGGCCCCGTACAGGTGCACCTGCAGGACCTCGTCCCATTCGCCCTCCGTCATGTTGAATATCATTCGGTCTCTGAGTATCCCGGCCACGTGGTTTAGCACGTCGACCCGACCGAAGTTGTCCAGGGCCGTCTGAACGATCCTGGCCGCCGAATCGAACTCGGCGACGGAATCGTGGTTTGCGACGGCGGTGCCGCCCGCAGAGCGTATCTCTTCTACAACCTGGTCGGCCGGTGTGGAGGAGTCGCCCTCGCCGTCGACGCCGCCACCCAGATCGTTGACGACGACCGACGCGCCTTCCTCAGCAAGAAGCTTGGCCACGCTTCTGCCTATTCCTCGACCCGCACCGGTGACAATGGCTACCTGTCCCTCTAATCTGCTACCCATTTCCTATACCTCATGCGTCTTTCATAAATGTTCTAGTTCCGTCGGATAATATCGAGGACGGCGTCTAGAATCCGGCGCCGATCATCTTGGGCACGAGTACGTCCATCTCGTCCATCGTAAACGTGCCCCACTTGTGAATCGACTTCTCGACCGTCGGGTTCGTGTACTGGTAGATGCTGCCACCCCTCACGCCGAAGATGTACCCGTTTATGTTGGGCGAGGCATAGGTGCATAGATACACCGCCAGCGGCGCCACGTTCTCCGGGTCGTCGGGATGCCCGGGGCCCTCCCATTCCTGTATCGCGGGGTCGGAGCCGATTCCGGCCCTCTCGGCAGGCGTCGGGTGAGGCCCCTCCGCGACTCGATACTCGTCCACCGTGCCGGGGAACAGCCTCGTCTCCACCATGGGCGAGATGGCATTGCAGGTAACGCCGTACCTGCCCAGGTCCCTCGCGGTCGTCCGCGTAAGGCCGACGATGCCCTCCGAGGCGGCGGCCAGGTTAGACCGGCCGATGTCCCCCAGTCCGGCGTCGGATGTCATGTTCACGACCCGTCCGCTCCGCTGCTGTCGAAACAGTATGGCCGCGAACTTCGTGGGTAAGAACGCGCCCTTGGTGTTGTTTCGAACGACGAGGTCCCACTCCTCCGGGCTCATCTGGTATATCATCCTGTCCTTGACGATGCCGATGCTGTTGACCAGGACGTCTACCTGGCCGAACGTGTCCACGGCGATCTTTATAACGTTTTCGCCACCTTCTATTTTAGCGACGTCGTCATAGCTGGCAACCGCGTTGCCGCCCCTGGACTTGATCTCGTCTACGACACGGTCTGCTGGCTCTCGCGAGCTGCCGGCGCCGTCCACGTCACAGCCTAGATCGTTGACGACGACGGAAGCGCCCTCCTCGGCCAGAAGCAATGCCACCCCTCGACCGATGCCTCTTCCCCCTCCCGTAACAACCGCAGCTTTGCCTTCCAAGCGGTTTCCCATAGGTTCACACCTCCATCTGATACGGAGAGTCGAGACGCCCCTTTAGAAGCGTCCGAACTCGATTTCGTTTTGCCCGTTAACCTGGCTCTTGAACTTCGTGACCTTGATAAAAAGTAGCCGGAAAATCACAGTGGCCCTGGGCCCTTATTCCGCGCAACATGATACTCTATCCATCGGCCTGTTGGAAAGCTCCACGGTAATTTGGGGGCCCGTCGCCACCTGCCTGCTGATTGAAGCCACGAATGGTTTTCCAGCCTGATCCTGCAAATTTTTCTGGAGGGCGTCGCCACTTGATACATAAAGACTTTCAATGTGAGTTCTACTTCATAAGGCACGGTGAGTCGACATCCAACGCGACGCCTGGCTTCGTAGCGGGAGTAGATTTCGACTCTCCGTTGACGTCGAAAGGGCTGGAGCAGGCGAGACTTCTCGGCCAACGACTCAAGGCGGAGGACGTCCGCTTCGACCGCGTCTATAGCTCGAGCCTCACGAGGGCCGTGCAGACGACCGAGACGATGCTCCGAGCGATGGGGGAGGCTGATAGGGACTTCCCTAAAGTGGACGCGATAATCGAGCAGCAGATCCCCGGATGGAGAGGCGTTCCGACGAGCGAGGCACTCACGACTGAGATGGTCGCCTACATGCGTGGCAAGGGAGCCCACTTCGTTCCTCCCCAGGGGGAATCGTATCGAATCGTTCAAAGACGTTTCGCAGGCTGGCTCGAGGACGAAATACTCTACAACGAAGACCTTGTTTCCAAAGAGAAGTCGATGACGGTGGCGGTAGTCGGACACGGAGCGGCAACGCAATGCCTGTTGCATTACATCATGGGCTTTGACGAGTCGTTCATTGGGAAGATCAGACTGGACAACACATCCGTCTCTCGCTTCCGATTCGATCACGAGGGCTGGTTTACTATCTGCATAAACGATAGCTGGCACATCAGGACTGCGGGCATCTCCGGAAGCTCGGGAATCACTCCTTGACGGTCCTCTCACACCACCGCAAGCCTATCGCTTCCGTCGAAGAGAGGTACAGGTCTAGTATTTGTCACTACTGATACTGATACTCTTCGCGCTGCTGATTCCCCTCCTGTTGCTCGTACTCTTCTACCGGCTCGTGACGGTCTCATTCGTGAGGCTGGGCATACCGCCAAGGCTTGTAGCTGCGCTGTTCATCGGTATTCTGGTCGGAGGGCTCGTCAATATTCCCGTGTGGGGTGTTGCCGATGCGACCAGGGGACCACTTTTTTCGGCGGGACATTTCTTCTTTCTACAGCCCCCTGCCGTCGCCACTACGATCGTGGCCGTCAACGTGGGTGGCGCGATCATCCCGATTCTCATGTGCCTCTGGATGATGCCGAGGACTCCGTTGTTCCGCACTATGCTGGCCATTACCGTCGTTACCATCGTCGCGTTTTCCATGGCGGAGGTGGTTCCCGGCAAGGGGATAGCGTTGAACGCCCTCGTTCCGCCGGGCGTCTCGGCGATCATCTCGATGATTCTGGCCTGGAGGCGAGCGGCGCCGGTGGCTTACATATCCGGAGTGCTTGGAACACTGGTCGGCGCGGACCTCCTTCACCTGCCCGAGGCGATTAGAGGCGGCGGGACCTATCTCTCCATTGGGGGAGCGGGCATATTCGACGGCATCTTTCTCATCGGCATATTTGCCGCCTTTCTGAGTCCAGGCGCCAGGAAGCGACGAGAGACCGAGGAGCAGGACGCTGATGTGCCCTGATTGCGGCTAGCTGTCTATGGGCAGGCAGACGAGACCAGATGCTGGTCGGTGATGAGGCCGGAGGCATCCCAGCAGTAGTAAAACTTAGTGTCTTCAGCTCTAAGGTAGTTGGCCAGTGCAGCTACTTTTGGGCCGTTGGGAAAGGTCTTCCAGCTATTCAGCGATGATGCCGGACTTGTGTTTACCAAGGTAACTTTCATGTCGATCATCATGTAGTCCATGGCAGACTGTACGGAGCTAATCTCCTCTGCCATGGCGCCGGCTTCGCCTTTGTCTGAAAACCCCGCCACGGACGGGACTACCACGCCGGCAAGGGCGACGACGATCGACACGATAACCAGCAGCTCTACCAGGGTAAAGCCACGCTCGCCGCGAAGTCTTCCCAGTCTTGTATTCAATGCGGACTTCAACTGAACAACCCCAAGATAGACGGAACTTAACTGATTCGGATATATGTTATCAGCTGAGCCGTTATCTGACGCCGACCAGAAGCACTATATGTATACGCCTGATAGTCCCATGAGTTAGCCTGGCCTACCGCCATCTCTTGAGGTCGACCAGTCCCTCCCTGGCAGCCCTGGTGGCCTCGTCACCCGACTTCTGCATGAATCGCGCCACGATCTCCACCATCTGGTCCAGCGTCAGGTTGGGGTCCGTGTACGAACCGCCCTGGTAGCAGTGGGCGCAGAACTCCTCGTTCCTTGTGCCGTCGGCCTCCGCGCCGTGGTCCGCGGACTTCGCCAGCGGCATCGCACAGCTCTGACAGACCGTCGTGCTAACCATATCTTTGCCGTCCTTCCAATAACGAACTGCGTGCTACTTATCCATAGCACGGTCCGCGAACTCTGTGCGAACGAGGCGCTCATATGGGTAACGGCCCTTTACCACACCGCCTTCGATCAGAACATCCGCCATGGCGGAATAGCCCTCCCTGTCGATCTCAGGGGTCTCGGACCAGGTATGCTGGCGTTTGTAGGTCTCAATGCCTTTGACCAGGACGGACTCGTCCACCCCTGGTAGAAAAGCCGCCACCCGACCTGCGATTTCGTCCGGCGTGCTGGATGCAACCCACTCTTGCGCCGCCTTGAAGCCCGATACGAACCGCTGGGCAACCTGCGGCCTGTCGTCGAGAAACCTTTCGGTAACGGCGAATGAGCTGTAACAGATACGCCCAAGATGCGGCCCCAATGGAGCCGCGATGTGACCTTCGCCGGCCGCTACGAGCTGGTCCGCCTGCGGGTTGGGCATGTGCACGTAATCCGCTCCGCCGTTCCGAAACGTGCTCAGGGCGTCGGTGGCGCTCAGTCCGGTCAGAAGGTTGACCCTCGCAATCGATACGCCGTTTTTTACCATCGCGGCCCTCAGCGACGTCCACGGAACGGGCGTGAAGCCCACCGGTATGACCGTTGAGCCCTCGAGATCAGACCATTGCCATCCATCCGTCGGCCCCCTGGAGACCAGAAAGAAGCCGTCGCCTTGATTTATCTCGGCGATGTGAAGGGGAGCGTCTTCGTTGCCCTCGTCGAGGTCCATCATGCTTCGGCTTATGCCGGTCTGCACGATATCGACTTCGTCGTCCTTTAACATGGCTATGCTGGACTTACCGGAGGGCACCGTGCCAAACATGACATCGAGGCCTTCGCGGTAGAGAAAGCCCCCGGCGACGGCCACGTATATAGGTGTGTAAAACAGGTTGCGGAAGGTGTCCATGAGCCGCAACCGCTCCGGTCGACCGCTTTCAGTCATAGCCTGCCTTCATAAGTCTGACTTAACTTGCACGTCATCTTCGACTATCGGAAAAGCCAGGTATTTTCTTGATCAATCGAGCTATGCTTTTGCTCTAATCCAGCACACGGCCCTCGAAGTCCACGCGTACTACCGGCAGGCCGAGCTCTTTCAGGCCGGGCTCCACGATCGATGCATCGCCGACGACGAGCACCTTGAGATGATCGCCGTCGAACCTTTCGCTTACGGCGCGATGCACGTCGGCTAGAGACAGGCCTTTCAGCCTTTCGACGTACTGGACGAAATAGTCGTCGGGAAGGTCAAAGGAGACCAGCCTCACAAGCTGTTGGAGGGTCTGCCCGTGGGTCTCGAACTGAGACGGCAGCCCCCGCAGGATACCGTCCCGAGCGTTGTCGAACTCCTCCCGGGTTACGGGGCGCCCATCCCGGATGTCCGTGAACTCCTTGAGGGTCTCGGCCACGGCCTCCTTCGTCACATCGGTCTGGACCGCCCCTCCCGCCATCAACGCGGAGCCGTGCGTGAACCAGTCTATCGATGACATGTAGCCGTAGCTGTACCCCTTGTCCTGACGCAGGTTCATATTCAAGCGGGCCGCGAACTGGCCACCGAATATGTAATTCGCAAGATTCAGTGCGTAATAGTCGTCGTGATGCCTGGGAATCGTCAGGTGACCGGCCCTTATGACTGACTGGGCGGCGCCGGGTTTGTCGGCAAGGTATATGGTTGTAGCTTCCGTCACATCTTTGAGGTATCCGTCGCCGCCCTCCTCGTGTGGCCCCGCATCGGACCGCCAATCTCCGAACCTTGACTCCGCCTGGGACAGCACGTCGGCCATGGAGACATCGCCAACGACCAGCAGAGTGGTATCGTCCGGCCTCAGCATCCGGCCGAAGTGTTTGACGATTCGCTCTCTGTCCAGCGAACCCACGGATTCTTCCGTGCCGGAAAGTGGATGGCCATATCGGGTATCCGCCCCGAACACCAGCCTGCGAGAGGCACGAAGGGCGATGGTCGTCGGGTTGTCGGAGATCCTCTGGAGGTCGGTCAGGTGCTCTCTCTGGACACGTTCGAACTCCTCCAGGGGGAAGCTCGCGTTTTTCGCAATGTCGGATATTATCTCGAGGGCCTCGGTCCAGTGCTGCGTCAGGGCCTCCGTGGACAGGATTGCGTGCTCCCTCGAGGCCTCGCTGGAAAGCTGTGCCCCAAGGAACTCCATATCGTCGGAAATCTGCCGGCTGTCGCGGTTTGTGGTCCCTTCGGGTAGAAGGGCCATCATCATGTCGGTCAGGCCGGGCTGGTCCGTGGGGTCGCCGGCGGCGCCGGAGCGTAAGAGGAGACCCATCGCCACGAGGGGGACGCCGGTCCTCTCCAGGACGACGACGCTCATACCGTTCCCAAGCTTATGTCGTTCAGGGACCGGGGGGTCGAAGGACGGCGCGCCGGAGGCCGCCGGAGCACTTGCGCGGTTAACGACGCTGGACGCCGCGCTCAGAGACTCTTCCGGGAAGACGGTAAGACCTACATGATCGCGTCCCAGAACGGTGGATGCCACTCTGACTACGTCTTCGGAGCTAACGGCCAGATAGCGGTCCAGGTCCTTTCTCATGTACCCGGGGTCGTCGAGATAAGTATTGTAGGAGTTCAGAAGGTCGGCCCTGCCTCCGAACCCACCGAACTTCTGAGTCTGGCGAACGTAGTGGCTTTGCACACGGTTCTTGGCGCGGGTCATCTCCTTCTCCGTCGGAGGCTCCTTGACTATCCGGTCCAGCTCGAATCTTACGGCCTCCTCGATCTCTTCCAAGGAGTGACCGGGATTGGCCGTGACCTGGATGTGAAACTCACCTGCGATCTCCTGTGCGTGGTGCATTACGCGGGCGTCCTTGGCGATCTGCTTTTCATAGACCAGAGAGCGATAAAACCGCGAGCTCTTGCCGTCGCCCAGGACCGTGGAGAGCATGTCGAGCGGGGCTTCATCCTCGCTAAACGCGGGTGTCGTCGGCCATACCAGGTATAGCCGGGATAGCTGCACGCGGTCCTGCATGGTCAGTGAGACCCTTCCTCGCAGGTCGGAGTCCATCTTGCCCACCCTGGTTATTGACGGCCCTGGGGGGATGTCTCCGAAGTAGCGCTCGACCATGTCCTTGACCCTGGCCAGATCGATGTCGCCGACGATGGCCAGGCTGGCGTTTGTCGGCGAGTAGAAGCGGCGAAAGAAGGCGTGAATGTCCTCCAACGCAGCGGAGTCGAGGTCCTCCTGGGAGCCTATCACCGGCCAGGAGTACGGG
The DNA here is from genome assembly GCA_022565015.1 of Chloroflexota bacterium. Taxonomy (GTDB): domain Bacteria; phylum Chloroflexota; class Dehalococcoidia; order Lucifugimonadales; family JADFKI01; genus JADFKI01. Next base: position 9,728 of record JADFKI010000035.1, on the reverse strand, counting down.
TGCGGCGTCGGGAACACCGCAGACTGCAACACCAGGCCGGCCATGCCGTAGGGCCTATTCTCGTAGCTCTGCCGACGCTCGTTCTTGACCACTTCCCTCTGGATGTCGAACCGACCCTGGTCCAGTGCGTCCAACAGGAATCCCATGCGGTCGGACTCCAGCCACAGCGCCAGCTCGAGATAGTTCGAAGGCACGTCCTCCCAGTAGTTGGTGCGGTCGTTGGAGGTCGAGCCGTTGAGCACGGCGCCGACCTTCTGGAGCGGGTCGAAGAAGCTCTGGTTGTGGTTCTTGGAGCCCTCGAACATGACATGCTCGAAGAGGTGGGCAAATCCCGTCCGGCCGGGCTCCTCGTCCTTTGAGCCGACGTGGTACCAGATGTTGACTGCGGCCACCGGCAGGGCATGGTCCTCCTGGAGTATGACATCCAGGCCGTTGGATAGCGTAAACTTGTCGAAAGAGAATGAGTTCATCAGCAACCCCGAAAATGTTTGGAGCACCCCGACCCGCCTCAGGCGGGAGCAAGGGGCAAGGTCGTCGGATTATAACATCTGGCGGGTATGAAGTTTTTGGTCCGAGACTCGCCTTTCGGACCCGTTCAAAGGGCACTCGCTGAATCTCGTTGAAATGCCAGGCATCGAATACTTAACGGCGATGCCCTATTATCATGCCATGTCGTTTACCGAGGCGGTCTGATTCGGAGGTGAGTGGTGAAGCTGTCTTTCACGGAAAAGGCACTGGAGCACATAACGAAAAAAGGCGGCCGTGCGGCGCTGGACCTGATCTGCGTATCCAATTGATCGGCCAAATACACCGAGGTGTCGGTCGACACCTACATCGGCAGCCGGAACACCAGGAACTACCAGGTAGTGAGGCAGGACGGCGTCGAGGTCCTGGTATCAAATGCCCTTGCGCCATATATTCGCCGGATCGAACTGGACTGCAAGAAGCTCCTGTTCATACACAAGCTCAAGGCCAGGCTTGAGATGCAGAATGGCATGATCGTAGCGTCGTAGGCCCAGGCCCTCGGACGAATCGGTCCGTGGGGACGGACTCTCCAACTCCCCACATTGAAAATCTTCGGAGTCCGCCGCTGAGGACCGATCTGGTTCAGACGAAGGATTCGGAGAGTCCGAAGATATACCCATTAAGGAGTCGAACTGTCTCCTACCTCCCTACACAGAGGCGAAAATATCTAAAAAGAGGTACGGTCCGAACCTCTCCCCCGTTCCCCCTTGTATCATGGTTGTTGGGATAATATGACGGATGGATGCGGCAGACCGATTCCCCCTGGGTCTTGACTGACCCGCCAGAGGCGGACGGAGAGCGTGGTCCGACGGACGTCAGCGCGGCAGGCTGAAAGCGAAGGTCGATCCCTGGCCCAGTGTGCTGTAGGCCCAGATCCTGCCGCCGTGGGACTCCACGAGCTCCTTCGCGATGGCAAGTCCGAGGCCGGAGCCGCCGCCCGACCGAGTCCTCGACTGATCGGCCCGATAGAACCTTTCGAACACGTGAGGCAACTCGTCCGAGCCTATTCCAGATCCCGAATCCGTGACGGATACCTCAACGCCGGGCACTCCGTTGGTTATGCCTATCTCTATTCGCCCACCCTCCGGCGTATGCCTTAGCGCATTGCTCAGCAGGTTGGCCAGCACCTGGCTGATGCGCAGGCTGTCGATGCGCACATCACTATGTTCCTCGATGGCACGGACCTCGATGGTCACATTGCGGCCATCGGCGAGTGGCCTGAAGTCCTCCACTACGCCGCGCACCAGCTCCCCCAGATCGGCTGCCTCGAGCTCAAGACGAAGCTCCCGGGCCTGCGCCAGAGAGAGCGTGCGCAGGTCCTCCACCAGGCGCGACAGCAGCACCGTCTGGTCGTAGACGGTCGCTACCTGAGACGTGTCCATGGGCAGCACGCCGTCGATCATGCCTTCGAGATTCCCTTGCATGGTGCTCAGGGGATTGCGAAGCTCATGTGCTATATCGGCGATCATCCTGCGTCGCAGCTCTTCGCCCGCCTGTAGCTTGGACGCCATGTCGTTGAAGGTTTTCGCAAGCTGTCCGATCTCGTCCTCGCCAGACGGCTCGACTCGTTGACTGAAGTCGCCCGATGCGATGCCCTGTGCGGCCCCGGTCAGCCGTCTCAGGGGCGAAACGAGCTGACGCGCCAGCACCGCCGCGACGACGAGCGCCAGCGCACCTGCGCCTAATGCCGCCAGCAGTATTCCCCTGTTGACGCGGCTCAGGAATGCCCGCTCCAGCGAGTTGTCCTCCGTCCGGCCAACGACCAGGAACCCCGCTGTGCCGCCGTTCACCACCAGCGGCTGCGATGAGTCGATCAGCGGGGCGTCCAATATCTTGCCCTCCAGAACGTCCATGGAGTCGAAGATGACCATTCGCTCTTGGTCGGCCAGAATTACGCGATGGTCCGCAAGGATGCCGATGCGTGCCCTGAGGCGGGCGGCTCCCTGGCTTCCTCTAGGGCCCGGAGGTCCCTCAGGCAGGCGTCTTGAGAAGAACTCTGAAACGCCTTCCCAGCTACCTACCCTCGAGTAGTAGGTGTTGAGAATGGGAGCGATCCTACGCGCCTGACGGTCCGCGGCGTGACTGACGAATACGTCCAGCTCACCCGTGGCCGTACGATTGGCCAGGAACGCCGTTAGTATGGTCCCGCTCAGGACCACCAGAACGAAGGCCGCCATCAGCTTTATGTAGAGGCTAGAGCGCATCCGACGGCTCCACGAACTTGTATCCGACTCCATAGACGGTGACGATGAACTCCGGGTTACCGGGATCGGTCTCTATTTTCTGGCGCAGGTTTTTTATGTGGGCGTCCACGGTCCGATCGTAGCCGTCGTAGCTGTAGCCCAACGCGGTGTCGATGAGCTGCAGCCGGGTCATTACCCTTCCGGCATTTTCCATGAAGACCTTGAGGAGGGAGAACTCTGTTGGAGTGAGGTCGACCAGCGCGCCATTCCGCGTAACGGAGTGCGCCTGGTCGTCCAGTTGGATGCCGCCGATTCGGATCAGATCTTGCTGTACCGCAGGACCTTTTGTGCGCCTCAGCACGCCTTTTACCCTGGCGACAAGCTCCCTGGGACTGAAAGGCTTGGTCACGTAATCGTCGGCGCCAAGCTCCAGCCCAATGAGCCGGTCCATCTCTTCCACACGTGCGGTAAGCATAATGATGGGAACATCGGACTGGCGGCGTATGGTGCGCACCACGTCCAGGCCGTCCATCTCAGGCATCATCACGTCCAGGACGATCAGGTCCGGCCTCTCATTGCGAAAGGCCGTTAGGGCCGAGCTGCCGTCATGTGCGGCAGATACCTCGAAGCCCGAGTCCTCGAGGTACGCTCGCACGGTTCGCACTATCTCGCGGTCGTCGTCAGCGATCAGGACACGGTCAGCCATTTACCTACCTCTGCACAGGGGAAATCGTATCCATGCTAACACTATAAACGCAAATGCCGAGCAGAGGGTTCGCTCTCAGCCCCCGGATACCGGGGACGTAAACGTTCCGGCGCCCAGCACCTGATGAATCTCGCACTCGATGATCTCATAGCCGCGGAGCCCCGCTGCGTGGAACGGTTCGGTGTCCACGAGAGCCCTGGCCTCGTCGTAGGAGCCAGCCTTGACGGCGTAGATGCCAACGGAGCGATCGGGTTTGGGTCCTGAAAACAGCACCTTGCCGCCCTGGTACTGCCCCTCCATCCAACCCAGGTGCTCCTGAGACATCTTCCTCACCTCGTCGGGTGACGTGTTGACTCGGCTGAGCACCAGATACCACATGGCGAGCCTCTTTGCTTATCAGGCGTAATCGCGCGCGCTATGGGGCCCTTTTGACGCCCACGATGACCTCGATGCCGTCGAATTTCAGGTACTCGATATGGCAGTCCTCGGGCGCCTGCTGTTCGATGAGCTCGCGGGAGAGCGTCTCCTGTTTGATGTAATCTGCGTGGGCGGCGATGACTTGCCCTAGCTCCAGGCTGCCCTCGTAGTAGGTCACGATGTAGTCGGCGATGTCGAAGTCGGCGGCGCGGCGCATGTTCTGGATTCTATGCACCAGCTCCCTCGCCTGCCCTTCGAGCTTGAGCTCCGGCGTAATCTCCGTTGTCACGGCCACCGTATAGCCGGCGTCGGAAGCGACGGCAAAACCTTCCTTATCGCTGCTGTTCACGAGGAGCTCGTCCGGCTCGAGCTCGTAGCCCCCTACGTCCACGATGCCGCCGGCGGAGACGCTGGCGTATAGGCTCACTGGATCGGCCTCTTTGAGGCTGGAAATTATGTTGTGAAGCTCCATCCCGTATTTGGGACCCAGGACCTGCATATTCGCCTGGACCTCGAAGTCCATGACATCCGTATCATCGGTAAAAGAGACCACTTTCTTGACGTTGATCTCGTCCTGCACCTGAGGGGCAACCTGGCCTACGAGTCTCGCCTCATCCTCCGATCTGACCTTGACCAGCACCTTCTCCAGCGGCTGCCTCACCCTGACGCCCGCCTTGCTTCTGGCGGCGCGGCCCATGCTGGAAAGGCGCATCGCCAGTCGCGTCGCCTCGGACAGCGTTTCGTCTATGAGAGAGGCATCAGAAACGGGGTAATCGTCGAGGTGAACGCTTTCATGTGCAACCCTTTCGAATTCATCCTCGAAACCGGATATTAATCCCACGACCTCATCCCGCACGGAGCGGAAATTGACCAGGTTCTGGTACATGTCTTCGGTCATGAAGGGCATGATGGGCGCGACGAGCTTCGTCAGAGTGACCAGGCACTCGTACAGGCTTGCGTATGCCGATAGCTTGTCCTCGTCGCCGCCGCCATCGCCGAGAACGCCCGCCTTCCAGAACCGCCGGCGGCTGCGGCGCACGTACCAGTTGGACAGGTACTCGATGAAGCCCTCCACCGCACGTGCCGCCCGGTCGGGCTCAAAGCTCTCCAGGGCGTCCGTGACCTCCGCGATGAGCGTATGAAGCTCGGAAATAATCCAGCGGTCCAGCTCCGCCCTGTCCTTCACGGGAGGCGCCGCCGTCGAGGGGTCGTACTGATCGATGTTGGCGTAGGTCACGAAGAACGAATAGACGTTCCAGAGGGGTATGATGAACCTGCGCCGAATCTCATCGCCCGTGTTGTAGCCGAAGTTGATATTGGCGGCGGGATTATGGCGCGCGAACACCCAGCGCATGACGTCCACGCCCATCTGTTCGGCGCCGTCTTCGAACCAGATGGCGTTGCCCTTGCTCTTGTGCATCTCCTCGCCGTGTTCGTCCCGCATCATGGCATAGCTGAACACCGCCTGGAACGGCTCGGTGTCTTCCAGTGCTGCGGACATGGTCAGAAGAGAGTAGAACCAGTTCCTGAACTGGCCGGGAAAGCTCTCGGAGACCCAGTCGGCCGGGAACCACTTCCTCCAGTACTCCTTGTCGTGACGGTAGTTGAGGGTCGAGAAGGGGACGATCCCGGCATCGAGCCACGCGTTGCCCACGTCGGAGGTCCTGGAGACCTTCTCTCCACAGTCGGGGCACTGAATCTTCACGGCATCCACCCACGGGCGGTGAGGTGAATGGCCCTCGAACTCGTCCCAGCCTTCGACCGCGCGCTCCTCCAGCTCCGTCTCGCTGCCGATGATATCCACGTGTCCGCATTGGCACTTCCAGATCGGCAGCGCCAGCCCGTAGTACCGCTTCTTGGAGATCATCCAGTCGTCCATGTTGCGAAGCCAGTCCAGCTCGCGCTCCATGCCGAAAGACGGCACCCACTTTATCCTGCGCGTCACGTCGGCGATCTTGTGGCGCAGCTCGTCCATGGAGATGAACCACTCATCGACCAGCCGGAAGACGAGCTCGGAATCGCAGCGCCAGCAGACCGGATACCTGTGAGAATAGCGCTCCAGGTTGTAGAAGACGCCCTTTTCCTTGAGGCTCGTGTAGATGGAGTCGTTGACGTCGTAAACGTTCTGGCCGGTTAGCCAGTCGAAGCCCTCGATAAAATCGCCGAACTCGTCGAGGGGCGCGATGGTGGCCAGGCCCTCCTCTTTGCCCAGGGCGAAGTCCTCCTTGCCGGCGCCGGGAGCGACGTGCACGATGCCCGTGCCCTCGCTTTCGCTCACCTCCTCCCAACCGATAATCCGGTGCTCCACTCCCTGCTGGGCGGGTAGCTCGTCAAAGGGCCCGCTATAGCGCAAGCCCACCAGGTCTTTTCCCGAGACCTCCTCGATTACCTCGTAGTCTCCCTTGAGAACATTCACGAGCTCCTTGCCGAGGACCAGGACGTCGTCTTCTTGCCTGACTTTTATATATGTCTTTTCGGGATTTACGGCGGCGGCCACGTTGGAAGTCAACGTCCATGGCGTCGTCGTCCAGACCAGCAGGGACTCCGTTACCCCCCTGTTGTCCCCCCTTCTGAAGGGGGGACTCATAGGGGGGGCATCCTCAGACCCAATTATTGGGAATTTCACGAACAGGCCGGGGTGGACGATCTCCTTGTATCCCTCGGTGACGATCTCATGCTCCGAGAGGCCTGTCCCGCAGCGTGGGCACCAGGGCATGACGTCGCGACCCTCGTACAACCAACCCTTCTGATGGCACACCTTCAGAAAATGCCAGATCGTATAGTTGTTCTCGTCGGACATCGTGTGGTAGGAGTTGTCCCAGTCCATCCAGTAGCCCAGGCGAATCGACTGCTGTGTAATTACGTCTGCGAACCTTTGGACGCGCTCTTTGCACAGGTCCACGAACTTGCCGATGCCGAAGGCCTCGATGTCGCGCTTGGAGTTGAAGCCGAGCTCTTTTTCGACTTCGACCTCAATCCATAGCCCCTGCCCGTCGAAGCCGTTCTGAAGGCGTTGCTCGTACCCCTGCATGGCCTTGAATCGCAGAAACATGTCCTTGTAGGAGCGGCCCCAGGCGTGATGCACCCCCATGGGGTTATTGGCGGTAATCGGCCCGTCTATGAAGGACCAGGTCTTTTCTGCGCCGTCGTTGCGGTGCAGGTATTTTTGGGGGATATCGTTTTCATTCCACCACTTGAGTATGCCGCGCTCTAGCGCGGGGAAGTCCACCTTCGAATTCACGGACTGGAACATTTTTTGCCTTTCACCGAACTTCTATCTAGTTGAATTCCATCCTGTATACCGGACCGCGGCCTTGGCCGACCTGTTATCTTTGGCATGATATCCCCATCCCGTCAAGGAAAACGCCATGTCAGAACATAACAAATCCCTCGTGCGCCGTCTCGTCGAGGAGGTCTGGAGCCAGGGCAAGCTCGACGTCCTCGACGAGATCATCCACCCCGACGCCAACGCACCCCACGGGCCATGGGAGCTGCCCGGAGGCCCCGAAGGATTCAAGCATCTTGTCTCTATTATACGCACTGCATTTCCCGACCTCACGCGAAAGGTCGAGGACATCGTCGTAGAAGGCGACAAGGTCGTCCTCCGTTCGACCTTTACGGGCACTCACACAGGCACCAGCGACTTCGCTCCGTTTCCGCCCACCGGCGAGCGCTGGGAAATGTCCGGCGTCACGGCCTTCAAGTTCGTGGACGGCAGGATATTCGACGAGCCCTGGGCGCACAACGACATCCCCGCACTCATGGGTCGGCTGGCCGCGGCGACGGTGCGTCGCTACATTGATGAGGCCCTGAACAATGGCAACGCGAGCATAGTCGACGAGGTCTTCGCGCCCGATGCCGCGAGTCGTACGCCCAACGGCGACCTGCGGGGCCGTGAAGAGATAAAGAAGCCAATACTGATGCGTCGCAGCGCCTTCCCGGACCTGCGCGCCACCGTCGATAAGCAGGTGGCCGACGGCGACAACGTGGTCACGTATCTCACCCTTTCCGGGACGCATGAAGGCGATTACCGAGGCGTTCCAGCGACAAACAGGCAGGTGACGTGGACTCAGATCGCCATCGCACGGTTCGAGAACGGCAAGATCGTCGAGAGCTGGCGAATTCCCGACCGCCTTGGCCTGCGTCTGCAGATTGGGGTTTCCTAGGCTTCGGCGCACCTCTCCGAAGAATCGGTCCGATGGATCGGACTCCGAAGATATTCCTCTTAGGAGTCGGAGAGGCCGAACATATGCGAATTATGGGGTCGGACACCTCTAGGATGATTGATGCTCATTCGCCCCTTATAGTTGGCGTTGTTTCGAGAGAGAGGCAAACACGTCACGCCCGCGCCACCAGCCACATGGCGTTGCAATCCTCGCCCAGCGGACCAAGCTGGAACTCGTCGCCGGGCTGCCTGCCGAGGCCATACGAGAACCGCCAGCCGGCCTCCTCCAGAAGCTCGGCAAGCTCGTCGATGCCGTATAGCCGATGTTCCATGTCGAGGGTCAGCCTGTGTTTCAAGTCAGCCTCTTGGCCTTCGAAGAAATGCCAGGTGTTGAATAAAGTCGAGTTCGATTCATCCAGCCGTCGCTGCTGAAGGATCCGCATGGGCGTCGCCGTCTCCAGGCCTTCTTCCTGGAAGTTTTTCTTGATCCAATCGCCGTTGGTCGTCAGCAGGACGAGCAGGCCGTTCTCCGAAGCCATACCCCGCAGCCCGCTGAACGTCCGAAGGTCACCCTTCCTGCCATAGTAGCTGTGGGAAGTGAACATGTTTATGATGGCGTCGAATGGCGCTTGTATCATCAACGAGGCTGGTACGTCCAGCATGTCGCCCTCTACAAATTGAGCTTCCACGCCTTCCCTGGCCGCATACTCCCTGGCCTTCTCGACGTACAGGGGCGAAATATCGACGCCCGTGACTCGATACCCCAGGCCTGCAAGGGGTATACTGTGCCGCCCTATCCCGCAGGCCATGTCCAGCACGGAGCCGCCTCCGGGCACGTCGTTTTCGTCGAAGATACGGGACAGGGCGTTGGTCTCGTCCGGAGCGCGCTCCTTTGCCTGCTCGAGGAACGGCAGATATAGCTCGGCGTTCTCTACGAAGAGCTTGTGCGTCCAGTGATTGCTTTTAGCTAAACGGCTCAAGAGTATTCCTTTGCCCTTCGCCATCGACGGCATTTCACATTAGCCGGACAAGAGGCGATTGGCCTTGTCGTAAACGGCCTCCACCTTTGGCGCATCTCCGCTTATGCCGTTGACCGTGGCGATGTTGGCCGACCTTGTATTGAAGACCTGAGGCCTGAAGAAGTAGACCGCGGTGTCGCCGGTCTTCACGGATTCCCGGTCCTCTGGATAGATCCAGGTGTAGTAATCGATTCGGTTGGAGGGAGGGAGCTCGGCCCTCACCCTGTAATCGAGGATGCCCTCGGCAGACCGGCCGACGAATGCCTCCTTGATCTCCCACTGCTCTCCCCGGCCGTCCGTGTAGAAGCCGCCGCCGAGGACGCAGGCCCTGTCTCCGTCGTAGTGGGACACCTCGGTCACGTACACCTGCGCCGGCGTTCCGACATCGTCGGCGAAGAGCTGCTGCGGGGCCATCCCCCATAGGCTGCTGCCGGGCTCGACGTCGGTGCCACCGTGCTCGCTGACCAGCTCCATGGACGAGCAAGACGAAGTCCCAGGGCTGTTGACCTGCCTCATCTCGATGCCAAGCCCCTCCTCGAGCCGCCTTGCGGCCTCCACTATCGACGACATGTTGGGCAGGGGCTCGACCTTACGCGACTCAAAGTCGAATGCCAGGCAGGGAAATCCCGTTGTGCCAACCACTCGCACCGCGGGAAGGGCGTTGATTCGCCTTCCCACTTCCACGACCTCGTCGAGAGGGATGCCGCCCTCCT
>JADFKI010000034.1 GCA_022565015.1 Chloroflexota bacterium | reverse complement strand
TTGTACAACGGCTTGTGGAGGTTGGCAAATTCATCCCACCCGACATCTCCGCGGATGTGTTCGTATATACGCCCGATGAGATTATGGCTATGATTGACGAAGGTAACCCATTTATAGAGCAGGCATTGGCACAGGGAAAGACTATCTATGAGAAGGCCTCTTGAAACAGCCAGGCGATGGCTTGCCGAGGCTACTCATAGCCTTGAAGTAACCAGGCTGATGTTCGATAACAGTCTATCGTCAGATGTCTGCTTCAAGTCCGGGCAGACCTCGCAGCTGGCGCTGAAGGCATATCTCTATGGGACCGGCAGGAGATCAATATATATTCACTCAATCGGAGACTTGCTTTCGGAATGCGGCAAGGAAGATGAAGACTTCAATGGCCTGCGCGGTCGTGGAGTGACCCTGGACAAGTATTATCTCTCGTCAAGATACCCTGATGCACTACCGCCCCCGGCGATTCCATTTCAGTCCTTTACCGCCGATGAGGCCCGCCAGGCACTCGGCATCGCGACCGAGATCGTCGAGATGGTCAGAGCTAGAATTGGCGAGGAAGGCCCTCAAAGTTAATTTACCGGCATGAATAGGCGGCGAACCACGTTTTCAACGCCGGCAGCTTTAATTTATCACGGCCAACCCTGCGAGGTTGTGCCTGGGCACTGAGGAGATCATGACGCAGCACGGTCACAGCCACCGTCATTACGACGAGTCAATGCTAAGCGTCGAAGAGGCGCTGGAGCGAATCCTAGAATCCGTTCACGTGCTGGACCCCGAAGAGAGGCCCTTGCTCGAAGCGTTGGGGCAGGTACTTGCCGAGGACGCGGTATCCGAATACAACATTCCGCCGCTGGACAACTCGGCCATGGACGGCTATGCGGTGAAGGCGGCCGACATCGTCGGCGCATCGAGGGACACACCAGTGACCCTCCGGGTAATCGGCACCGTGGCCGCCGGAGAGCTGCCGCGAGACGACGTGGCTACGGGAACGGCAGTCCGCATTATGACCGGCGCGCCCATCCCAGAAGGAGCAGACGCGGTCGTTCCGTTTGAGGACACGGACGAGCTGGAACGCCGGGGGGCTTCGAGGGATCTGAACGAGATCGGCATCCGATTCGATGTGAGGCAGGGCGCGGACGTCAGACCCGCAGGACAGGACGTCAAGAAGGGAGACCTCGTCCTCACCAAAGGCTCCGTGCTCCGTCCGTCGGAGATCGGGGTTCTGGCATCTCTGGGATCGGACATGGTGAGGGTGATAAGACGGCCCGTGGTCGCTATCCTGGCCACCGGCGACGAGCTAATGGAGCCGGGGGAAGAATATGGGCCCGGCAAGATATACAACAGCAACAGCCTCACTATCGCCGCCAGCGTACTACGCTACGGTGGTGTGCCGAAGCTCTTGGGCATCGCCCGGGACAATCTGGAATCGATGAACTCCAAACTGCGAGAGGGCCTTGATTCTGATATACTCGTTACCTCTGCGGGGGTCTCCAAGGGCGACTACGACATGGTGAAGGACGTACTGGCCCAACATGGAAAGATAGACTTCTGGTCTGTTAGGATGAGGCCTGCGAAGCCGCTGGCGTTCGGTGTCCTGAACGCTCCGGACGGCAAGAAGGTGCCTCATATCGGTCTACCAGGGAACCCCGTAAGCGCCGTTGTTGCTTTCGAGCAGTTCGGACGCGCCGCCATCCGCAAAATGATGGGCAAGCCGAACCTTGGCAGGCCGACTGTCGAGGCGATATTGGACGAGCCGATTCATAACACGGACAGTCGAAGGGTATTCGCGCGCGCCGTGGTCACGAAACAGGGTGGCGAATATCACGCGAGGCTCACCGGCGATCAGGGCTCCAATTTGCTAACATCGATGGCACGCGCCAACGCGCTAGCCATCTGTCCTGAGGATATTCCTCGGAAGGACGCGGGAGAAGTGGTGGTGGTTCAAATGCTAGATTGGCCGGAGGAAGTGTTTTAATGACACAGGACCAGACCCAGACGAATGCGAGCGACGAAGGCGAAGAGGAGGGCCCCCCGCCAGAGTACCTCATAGAGGTGGCTCAGGCTGACCAAGAGAGTCGCGCAATTGCACTCGTAATCGCTTCGAGACGATGCTACGAGGACCAGAAGGCGGATGACGCGCCGCCCACAGGTTCGTCAGACCCGAAGGTATATATCAAGAGAATAGTGTCCCACTGTGCTGCTACTGAAGACTATCTGTTGCCCGACACGCCTCTTAAGGACGCGATATTTAGGGTCATGCTGGCCGGAGGAAATGTGCCGACTACGCCGGAAAGCATCAGCGAGATTCTATCCGAAAAGTGGGCGATGACCGCGTACCCTAGAGATGTCAGCCCCAAGGTTATCCAGCGGCTTCTCGACAACAGCCAGGCCTATGGCATCTTTAAGATTTCCGATCCGGAAGCAGAGGAGCCCGAGGAGGAGGAAGTCGTGGCGGTCGAGGAGTCTACCCAGGTAGAGGAAGAAGCGATGGCCGAGGGTGATGAAGTGGAAACCGTGGAAAATGAATAACCCAGTGCTGTGAAATAGCTATAATTCAACAACGTCTTTGGAAAACAGAGAGCCGGGCTCAAGATGAGTCCGGCTCTCTGTTCTTACTGGTCTTCCTCCTTGCGTCTACGCCGTTTGCCGATCACCTCCACGCCCTCTGACGTTACTATTGGCGTCGCCGCTATGATCTTTCTCTCCTGAGATTTCTTGGGCTTCTTAGCCTCACGCTTAGGGATACTTCCTTTGGGCACTGACACACCTCCCTAAATAGCTTCTGCATCGCAGCCCGTCATTACGGAATTTTAGTCGAAATCCTACCTGCTGTAAAGATTGCCGCTCGTGTGGCCTGCTCGAGAGCTATTGAGCGAGGGCCCTGCCGAAACCTCGGGGTTGAGAATCGCCTCGCGGTCCGGTAACTCTCGCGTGGCAGCCTCGTGGCCTTGGTCGGCATATCTACCGCCTGCTCCGACCCTCAAGAAGAGGGCCCCGCATTGAAGTCACCTGTATAAATGTCAGAACCACCTTTAGAGCTCGCGCCGAAAATGTCGTGACTTCTTCGGCTTTCCTCGCGCTTAACACCCTCTTGCTGCTTTCGATGGCGTAGCCCGCAACTGCCTTCCGAACCGTGGCCGTCGGTGTAAGCTAGCGGAACTAACGAACGGCCCGCCCGGTTCACACTCGGTTGTCCCGCTTTTCAGATTCTAATTTTACGCTCAACGTCATGCCTGATACACAACATTTAATTTGCGTTTGGTTTGAGAAAATAACTAGACTTTGACCAAAAAGTGGGTTGACCCGCCTAGCTGTGTAAGGCGTATAAAGTACAGGCAGAAGGTGCGCTGGAACTTAATTCACTACGTTTGGGGGAAAACACTAGGACCATCGAATGTGTGCGGGGATGTTTTGGTGTGAATATCGGCGACGCTTTCAATCAATTTTTGTATCGTGGTGACCTCTTGATTCCCAGGGTTATCCACGAGGAAGGAGATACGTATTAAATGGGATTCATAGAGGATGTCCGTGCCAGGTTGAATGAGACCCTCACACAGAGGGCCGATAAGGCAGATCAGACCTTGAAGAAGGCGGAGGGTGAAAAGAAGCAGTACGTCGAAGAGGCCGCCGACAGCAAGCTCGATCTGTTCGTACTCAGGCGGACACCGGCAGGCCCGGGAAACCCCGAGCGGCTGGCAAAAGAGAGCGCTTTGCAGACCAAAATCCGCGAGGCGCGTGAGAAGTATAACAAGATCGAGAAAGAGATGGAGACGGCAAGCGCAGATCTCAAGACGTACAAAGGAATTCAGGCCGACCTCCAGAAGGGTGCTCTACAGCTCATAGCTTAGAGTTGATGCCAGAATCAGGCTCGTGGGAGGCGCCTCCTTTTTTTGGGAGGCGTCTTTCTTTTTGAGGCATCCGCAGCGAAATATCGAAGCGTCCCTTACCGGCACGAGACGTCACCGAGACGGCTCGCTCGCTAGGCCGTCGCGGAGCCCGCTACCAGGGCGGGTCTGTTGTTAATGTCACGTTGATTTGCGTATAATGAGCCACAGTTCTCTGGAAGAGGACCTTGTTCAACGGCCTACTATTGGTACCGACGTAGCGAAGACGTATGCTACGAGGGATCCGGCTTGGACACAGACCAAGGAGACTTACAGATGCCCGATGCGCTTGCCTACTTCCGCGGAAAGATCGTCCCGCTTTCTGACGCCAGGGTAAGCGTAACGACGCACGCCTTACATTACGGTACCGCCGTATTCGAGGGCATCCGCGGCAACTGGAACGAAGGCCATAAGAAGATGTACGTATTTCGAATGCGCGAGCATTACGAGAGGTTCATCCAGGGCTGCCGGATAATGATGCTGGACATTCCCTATGGCGTCGACGAACTCTGCCAGATAACAATTGAGCTTCTTCAAAGCTGTGGTTATCGTGAAGACCTCTACATCCGCCCGCTGGCCTACAAGAGCGAAGAGCGCGTCGCAAACCTCAAGCTCCATGAGTTGGCCAGCGACTTCACACTGATTGTCGTGCCGTTCGGCGCATATATAGAGACCGATGGAGCCATCAATTGCTGTACATCTTCGTGGCGGCGGATCGACGATACCATCATCCCGCCAAGGGTGAAGATATCGGGCCATTACGTGAACAGCATACTGGCCAAGACCGAGGCCGTTCTCGCCGGATTTGACGAGGCGATCATGTTGACACAGAACGGTGACGTCTCAGAGGGCACTGGCGAAAACCTGTTTATGGTGACCAATGGCGTCCTCTACTCGCCCCTCGTTGGCGACAACAACCTGACGGGAATCACCCGTGACTCGGCCATGACCCTGGCGCGAAACGAGCTGGGGTTGGAGGTTGTCGAGCGTGCTATCAGGCGAAGCGAGCTATATTTGGCCGACGAGGTCTTTCTTACGGGTACCGCGGCGCACGTCACGCCCGTTGGCACCCTGGACAGCAGAGACATAGGAAACGGCGGCATCGGTCCGATTACCAGAGAGATCCGCGACATGTACCTCGATGCTATCCGAGGAGACAGCGAAAAGTACCTGAACTGGTGCACCGAGGTGCCGCTGGAGTAGGCCCGCTCATCTTTCCTTGCACCATCATGTCGAGAGAGCCCGGCCCAACAAATATGGCGTCGACGGAAGAGGCCGTTGGTCGGCGCAACGGGCCGAAGAGATAGTACAACTTCATGTTCACTTTTGCCATCGACTATTTCCTGCTCGTTTTCGTCTCCGGCATATGCACCATACAGATAGCGTGCACCTTTAGCCGCCTAACCGGACTGTTGTTCATGAAGTCGGCCGCGGCAACGCGTCTGCTGGGTGCGTCGATAATCGTCACGGCCTTCGTCTGGTTCTTCAGCGTCGCCGATCGCAACCTCAACGATTACGAGGGCGGCCTAGACTCAAATGAGCAGGGGCTGCTATTTTTCTTCGCCATCGTGGCGGCCGGGGCCTTTACGTTTCTCTCTTCCTCCATAGTGAATCGTCGCATGGGTGAACAATCGACAAATCCCGGAACCGGTCTCGGCGCCCTGGAGGAGTCGAGCTATTTCCGCGCCGTGAGGACAAACATAGACCTTTGGCGAAAGAATTGGCGAACGCAGACCAGACGATATTTCTCTGGATCAATGGACTAGCGGGAATCTTCGGCCCGATCGACCTGCTGGCAGGATTGCTCGCAGGCGATTACTTCGTACCCGTCGGCCTTTCCCTCACGCTGGTTGCCATGTGGTTCGCCGGCCCCGATAAGGGGACTCGGCAAAGGTACCAGTTGGGGCTAATCGTTGCGCTCACATCGATGGCCCTGTCGAGCCTCGTCGTTCTCATAGTGAATGCACAGTACTTCAGACCGCGCCCCTTCGAAACCGTGGACGTGACGCATCTCATGTATATGCCGACGGACTCTTCCTTTCCAGCCAACGCCATGGCGGCCACGTTCGGCATGGCGTCGGCGGTCTGGGGCGTAAACCGGAAGGTCGGGACGGCGTTGCTGGTCGCCGCCGGCATCTACGGCTTCGCCCGCGTCATGGCCGGAGTGCACTATCCGCTGGACATCGTGGGAGGAGCCGCCATAGGCGTGGTGACGGCATTCTTCGTATTCAAGCTGCGGGACCTGCTGATGCCGGTCCTCGTCGCCGCCTTACGTCTCGCGAGGATATTCTGCCTGGCGTAATTCGGTATCCGTCCGGGTTAGGCCGATCGGGGCGTCCAACCGCCAACAAGCAGGGGCCGCTATCTACCCAACTTGCCGTCTTTGCCTCGTTTGAGCTGGACGGCGGTGTTGATGATCGCGAGGTGAGAAAAGGCCTGCGGGAAGTTGCCGAGCATCTTGCCGGTCGCGGCGTCGAGCTCTTCGCTCATGAGGCCGAGGTCGTTGGCATGCCCGAGGAGCTTCAAGAATAGCGCCTCCGCCTTATCCAGCTCTCCCAGCATGATCAGGTTGTCACAGAGCCAGAAGGTGCAGATGTTGAATGTACCCTCGTCGCCGGCGAGGCCGTCGTCGAAGCCTCGATACCTGTACACGAAGCCCTGGTCAGACGTCAGCTCGCGTTCGGTGGCGCGGATAGTCTCCAGCATTCGCGGGTCGTCGGCCTCGATGAAGCCTATGAGCGGCAGGACCAGGTTGGCGGCGTCCAGCACCTTGCTGCCATAGGCCTGAACGAAAACGCCACGCTCCTTGTCGAAGCCCTTCTCCAGTATCTCGTCCCTGATTTCGGTGCTGACGCTTCGCCACAGGGCGACATCGCCTGGGAGTCCCTGCTCCTCCACTATCTTTATCGCTCTGTCAAGAGCGACCCAGCACCAGGCCTTGGAGAAGACGTAGTGCTGACGTTCGGTGCGGGCCTCCCATACGCCCTCGTCGGGCTCTCGCCAGTGTCCCAGCACGAACCGGACGACCCTCAGCAGATATTCCCAGTACTCTTCGTCCAGATCGCCGACGTACTTTCTGTATAGGTAGGCGGAGTCCATGAGCTCCCCGTACACATCCAGCTGGAACTGCGAATAGGCGCCGTTGCCGACGCGCACAGGCTTGGACTCTCGGTATCCCGTCAGCTGTGGGATCTCGATCTCGGTCAGTCGCCTCTCGCCTCCCAGCCCGTACATTATCTGCAGGTCGCGCGCTCGGCCAACGGTGCTCCACTCGAGCCATTCTCGGAAGGCCTTTGCCTCCGCCGTATAGCCCAGGATAAACAGCCCGTAGATAGCGTAGGAGGCGTCCCGTATCCAGGTGAAGCGATAGTCCCAGTTCCTGGACCCGCCGATAGTTTCAGGCAACGAGGTGGTGGGCGCGGCGACTATCCCCCCGGATGGTGCGTAGGTAAGGGCCTTCAGGACCAACGCGCTTCTATGGACGGCCTCGGGGTAGAGACCGTCGTAGGTGCAGGTCGCGGTCCACTCCTCCCAATATCTGACGGCCTCCAGCAGTTTTTCTTCCACGACGCTGTCGTCCATGGCTTCTACTTCGTGGGAGAAGCGAGACTCGTAAGTAATGACCGCATACATCCGTTGCCCAGCCGTCAGCGTTCCTTCGGCGAGGAAGCCATCGTCCTTCTTCGTTAGCGGTGACGAGCAGTACAGGGAGACGGCATTAGCGCCGCCGTGGGCGAAGGCGGTGTTCTGGGTGTCCAGGTGCGCATGAGGAACGATCGTCCCGTACTCGAAGCGGGGGAAGCACTCCATCAAGAAATCTACAGACCCGTGTTTGCACTCCAGGATACGCATGACCTCGTGGTCGTCTCCTACCTCCCTGGGCTGGTCCGGCGTACCGTGGTGATGAATGGTCATGAAATCCGTCAGTGTCGCCGTTCCCGACTCGGTCTCAAACGTCGTTTCCAGCACGTTTGTCCCGGGGAGATAACGACGGCTGACCGTATGAGGAGTTCGAGGCGCTATCTTGAAATATCCGCCCTTGTCCAGGTCCAATAGCCTGCCAAACACCGACCCGCTGTCGAAGCGCGGGAAGCAACACCAGTCTATCGAGCCCTCCGTGGAGATGAGGGCACAGGAGTGCATATCGCTGATGAGGCCGTAATCTGAGATGTCCGGATGGATGTGATCGCTGTCGTTCATAACTGCTCCCCCAACAGGCGGTACAACATTGATATTATACCAACAGAAATTCCAATATATAGGCGCGGGCGACGGACTTCCGCCCGGCGTATTGTCCACTCATAGGATGCCTTCATAGCGTGGGAAGATTGAACGGCCGGGCGCAAAACCAGAACGGGCGACCTTTTTGAAGATCGCCCGTCCCGTGGAAGGGGGTTTTTAGATAATAGCTGGACAAAACGCCGCAAGTCGCTTAAATCGGATCAGGCTCCATAAGCGACATCGCCGTCCTCTACGACTTCGATTTCAATTGCGACGATCCTGCCGTTGGCGAATCTCCTCGCCAAGATCTCCACCACGACACCTTCGTCGAGTTCGCCGTCGATGTCCGTGTCGTCCGTTAGCAGGACGACCCTGCCGTCGTCCAGTATGAGCCTGTCGCCGTAGATCTCACTTATGACGGCGTCGAACTCGACCTTGACGCCGGCATCGACAACGGACTCCCGCACCTCTATCCTGACGGCTATAAGGTCGCCATTCAGCTCAACCGCGTCCACCTTCACCTCGACGCCCTCGGCAAGGTGGCCGTCGATGTCCGTGTCGTCCGTTATCAGGAACAGCGTGCCGTCTTCCAGGCGGAACCGGTCGTCACCGACGTCCTCAACGATGCCTTCGTACCTCTCGCTATCGAGGTCACGAATGTCGATTTCAACGACCTTGATTTCGACGGCGATCAGCTCGCCCCTTAGCTCGACAGCCTTCACCTTCACCTCGACGCCCTCGGCAAGGTCTCCGTCGATGTCCGTATCGTCCGTTATCAGGAACAGTGTGCCGTCTTCCAAGCGGAAGCGGTCGTCACCTAGGTCCTCAACGATGCCTTCGTACCTCCCCTTATCGAGGTCCCGAATGTCGATTTCAATGACCTCTACCTCGATGGCGACCAGCTCTCCGTTTCTCACGACAGCCCTCACTTCGACACGAGCGCCCTCGGCGAAATCACCTTCGATGTCCGTGTCATCCGTTATCAAAAACAACGTGCCGTTTGCAAACTGGAATCGGTCATCAGCAAGGTGGGCGACGGTGCCTTCATATCCTTGACCCCTGCTGCTGTTCACCGAACCGGAGCCGGAATTATCGGCGTTGATCTCGACTGCCAGCAGTCCGTGGTCTGTCTCAATGGCCTCGACCGTGACGCGCAGGCCCTTGTGAAGGCGCACGTCTACTTCTGTCAGGGCTTGTATTCGAATTCTGACGCCGTCCACGACGATGGCGATCACACGTCCTCTTTCTCGGACGACTTCGTCGATGACGCCCTCGATCTCCGTTTCTACAGCGTCGTGCACCCTCTTGACTTCCGTCTTGATCCTTACCGCCAGGACGGAGCCGTCATGCTGAAGCACGCCTTCAACCCTGACTTCGGCGCCCTCAATGATTTTGCCCTTAACCTCCGTTCGACGAACGACTTCAATAGTGATGCCGCTGACAGTGAACGTGTGGTCCGTAAGGACTTCTTCGATAATGCCCTCGATCTTCACCCTGCTCCGTCGCTCAGGCTTCTCGTCCTTGACTTCGATCTCTTTTGCGACGATGGAGCCGTCTTCCAGTATTATGGCCTCGACCTTTACCATCGCTCCCTGAGTCAGCTCGCCATCGATCTCCGTGAGGTCGCTGATAGCTATGCGATGGCCTCGGATGAGGAAGCCGTTGTCAGTCAAGCGCTGCACAACGCCCTCGAACTTGACCTCTCTCTTTTGCTTCTGCTCGCCGCCGCCGTTCTTGACCTCGATCTCGCGAGCCAGTATCCGGCCTCCAACGAGAATGGCCTTAATCTGGACCAGCTTTCCCACGGACGGCGTTCCATCAATCTCAGTGTCCTCGTCCACGGCAATCTTGACGCCGTTTACGATCCAGTTTCCTTCGTCATCTACGCCTTCGAAAATTCCCTTGATCCTGGACTCGATCCCATTGTCGGCCCTCTTATGCCTTCGCGATGGGCCCTTGTTCTCGATCTCCCTGGCAACGATGGTGCCGTCGGCCTCGACTATGGCGATGACGCGGACGGTCTGGCCGATGTACGGTAGTCCGTCGGTATCCGTATGCTCATTGACAACGACGACCGTGCCGCCGATTATCCAGTTGCCGTCGTCATCAACGCCTTCGAATACGCCCTGAATGCGGGTCCTCTTTACGGAGGGCGTCTCCCTCTCCTCGGCCTCGATCTCTCGCGCCAGCAGGAAGCCTTCCGCTGTTAACACGCCCTCGACCTCGACAAACTGGCCGGCGACGATGCCGGAGCCTATCTCGGTATCGGCGTCCACGAGTACCCTCGCGCCGCCGATTATCCAATTGCCGTCGTCATCGACGCCTTCGAATATGCCTCTGACCTTGGCGCGATTCTCCAGCGCGTCGGGTGCCGGACGCTCCGGGCGCTTGTGTGGCTGCCCAGGCGTGACGTGAATCTCGATGGCATTGAGGGACAGCTCGCCGGTAGTCTGGTCTCGCTTGGTGAGAACGATAACGAACTCACCCTCGACCAGCTCGGTGGCGCCGCCACTGAAGGTAATCCTCGTCTCCGGTCCGATGTTGAACGTTATCGGATCAGCTTCTTCCCTTTGTGGCTTTATCGTAATTGCGGTGCTGGTGGCGACCGTTACAATGCCGGAAATTTGTCTAAACTTTGTTTTGCCCGGAATTACGAAGACCTTCCCGGCCGCACCGTCCTTATCCAGAGACACGGCTACGGCGTCTCCGGCAAACAGGTCTTCCAGACTTGCGTCCCGCTTGAGGGCAAGCCGAATCACGGTATCATCCGAGACGGGAATTACCCTTATCTCACCATCGACCTCGACCTCAATGGAGTCCTCACCCACCGAGACTATGATGCCGAAAAAGTCCCTCGGTGAGGCGGCCGAAACGGAAGCGGACGTGAATAGAGCCGCTAGTGCTACCGTCAGTGCTACCGACAGCCCCAGCACGATTGGCTTAATTCCAGGTATTTTCCTGATCGTTCTCATCTTCCTCATCACATCCCTCGTCTTTTGGGCGGAGCAGGGTGGATTTCCTTCTGTCCGATATCTGCAATTATGCATTGCGAAGCGTTACTACTGTGTTACGAATACCCACCTTCACATGCGAATCGTCCAATAATAGTCGGGAACACCGATATCAAGGCCTGTAGATGATTGCGATAATCGAGCTAAGAACATCGCCCTCATTGCTTGTAGCCAGAACATCGATGATATTTGGGCCTTCTCCCAGGGTTATCGTCGAAGAAAATATCCCCAGGGTGTCCACTGGAACGGAAACACCGTTCACACTGACGATAGACCCGGAGCTCGTGCGACCGGCCAGGACTATGGTCTTCTGCGAGACTATGCTCTGTGTCTCGGGCTGGGTGATCAGCAAGAAGAAGGGCTGAGGGGGAAGCACGAGGGACGTTACCGTAAGCGTTTCTTCTTGGCGGTTGCCCGAAGAGTCCCTTGCGACGATTTCAATGACGTTTTCGCCCGGCACAAGGGCCACGACGATCTGAAAGCCACCTTCATCGTCCACGTCGGCAACCTCGCCGTTTACGCTGACGAGAGCGCCCACGAGGGTGATGCCATGCACGACGACGCCGTCGATCTGGACTATGGAGCCGTCCGCCGGACCGCGCACATCAAGGAAAAGAGCGGGTTCCTGCTCCGGCGTAGGCGACGCCCTGGGAGCCATCGGCGTCGGCGTCTCCACCAGCGGAGCTTGCGTGGGCGTAGGTTCGGGCGCGGGCGATTCGGTGGGTGTAGCCGTCGGCTCTGGGGGCCGCGTCGATGTCGCCCTGGGCGCCGCGGGCCCTACCGTACTCGTCGGCGTGGGAATTATCGAGGCCACGGGCAGTGAGGGCGCCGTCCGAGTGGGAGCCTGAATCTCGGGCGTGGCCGTAGCTGCGCCATCGCGAGGAAGCTCGCGGACACAGCCGACTAATGCAATTGCAACCCCAATGAACAGGGCAACCTTCAGCGCTCGATTCACCTGCCTGGCCTCGTCTTCAGCGTCTCTGTTAATACGTAACCACTGTAGGTTACGCACGACACTATTACTTGAGCGTTACCGGGTGCTACTTGAGTCATTGACGCTCCGACGGCCCCATTTGTTCCAGGGCCGCACTAAACGACATTCGCCGTGGCGACGAGGAAATGGGATAGGGCTGCCGGGGCTGGGCCCTTGCTAACCAGTGGCCGGCAGAGAAAGAAGGAATGCCGTGTAATGCTCCAACTCGGTGCTGCTCTCGACGCTCAAGTCGCCGCCGTGACGCCTGGCGACGGTTCGAGCTATGAAGAGGCCAAGGCCCGAGCTTGTTTTCTCTTCTCGTCGAGCCACCTCGGGCGTCCATCCCCTATCGAAAAGGTGTTGGCTGTACTGGGAGGCGATTCCCGGACCGTCGTCCCACACACGTATGAAAAAATGGCTGGGGTTTTTCGTCAGCTTCACCTCGACGTGGGTCGTGGCAAAGCGAACGGCGTTGTCCACCAGGTTCGTAACTACATGCTCTATGGACGAGCTGTCTGCGTAGACGATCCCGAACTCCGAGGGCTCCGCCCACCATGTGATCTCTTTGCCGGCCTCCGTTGCCACGGGGGTGTACCTGTCCACTATCCTTCGCACGACCTCTGACGGCTCGACCGGCTGGCGGTCCGACAGGACCTCCGGGGACTCCAGCTGCACCAGCACACGAATGTTGGACATCATCAGCCGGAAGTTGGGGGCCTGTCTCTCGATCTCGTCCAGCAACTCCTTTACGGATGGGTCAACGCCGTCGCCGGAGGCCCTCAGCAACGCGGAAAGCTCCCGCTCCTTACCCAGTATCCTCCTCAGCGGCCGTCCGAGGTCGTGATCGAAGAGCTCGAAGTACTGCTGTGTGACCTCGCTCCAGTTAAGGGCGCCGTCGCTTCCCTGGTTTTCACCGCCCAGGCCGTGCTCGATTACCTCTGGAACGATGTAGGCAAGGGCGATGGTCAGCAGGCCCAATATAATCACGACCGCGCCGATATACGCCAGTGGCTCCACGCCCCAGAGGTTGGCGAAATAGGCCTCTCTAAAAATCGGGGACAGTATCAGCGATAGGAGCCCGACCGCCAAAACGCTGCCGCCGACTGTTCTGAATCTCTTCGCCATCTACGCAGCTTCACTCCCGATAAGCATCACGAGGCCTTGGTCCGGGAAGGTGCATGTGGGGGGACGTCTCGACGGGAGGTGGTGAGAAAGAGGGTACCTTTCTGCTGCTAAGGCGGACCGCATTCGTTGCTCCTCAGCCCGTTGGTGGGATAAGGCGATATCCCTGGTCTCTTACGTTGATGATAAGGTCGCTTGCTCCAAAGCGAATGCCCATCGCCTTACCGATCGCATCCTTGATCTCTCGAATTCTCACCCTGAGGGATGCCCTTGGATCTTCCCCCTCAGAGTAGCGTTGCAGCCTGTTGAACGGCACCAGCTCACCGGGGCTCCGGTACCACGTCACGGCCAGCTCCTCGAAGATATCAAACTTCATGCCCTGAATGTCGTTTATGGGGACACGCTCGTCGCCGGAGTTTATGTACAATATCTTGGTCTTGGTGTCCAGGGTAATCCGGTCGCCGACGGGAATCGTCTGAGGCGTCGTGCCTATCATCCGTCGCAGCCTGAGAACGACCTCCTCGGGGCTCGCCAGCTTATCTATGAAGTCTACGGCCGCGTCCCATTTCAGTGCGCTGCGGACGGCCGTTTCGCGGTCGGGGCCTTGAACGTACTGCGTGAACATGAGCACGGGCAGCTTCGGGTAACGCTCTACGATCTTCTGGAGTATGCTCAGTCCCTTGAAACGCTCCTCCTTGTGCTCGCCGAATCGCACGTCCAGGATCACGCCGTCGGGGTTCTCCTCCTCGATTGCGTAAAGGGCCGCCATCTCGAAATCGTCGCCCGTGATGTACCGACCCTCCGGCACGACGACGGATGTGCGCCAGCCCTCCTCTTCCAGCCTGCGCAGCACGCTTTTGACGATGGGGGAGTTCCACTCATCGTCTACGATGACTATGGTCTTATCGCCGATGGGCCGAGTCATTTGCGTGTAGACGCCTTTCTGGCCTCTGTTTTGCCGGCCGGGTCTCTACAATGCGGCAACTCATATTATACCTCTTTGTTATACGGTTGAACCCTCCCAGCGGTACCCTGATCAATCGATTCCGGTTCCGAGAAACTTGACCGAGGCGCCCCTGTAACACTCCCTGTCGACGCTGCTAAGCTAATCAACACGCTGCGGAAATTCTTTCCGCTCGGGACCGGTTCGGTGGCCGCTTTCTTCACCCAGAGCCGACTATTCCACGACTCCGCAGCCATGGTCGCCATAAACGTCGCCCCGCCTTCGTAAGCTTCGCCGTCCGCATGCGTGCGGGGGATCTCGACGCAGAGGGTGAGCCCCAGAGATCAAAGGGAACTTTCTGTCTACGCCCGACGTCATTTATTACTGAAAAAGGGAAAAGAAAATATCTACTGAGGAACTCCCTTGGACTTCGACGACCCCACAATTCTAGAGCTCATAGAGGCGGCAGATAGCTCCGAGACGTCGGAGGAACTATCATATGGTTCTGATTCGGATGTTGGAGCCCCTGACATGCAAGACCAGAACCCGTTGGAGGACACGCCTATCGTCGTCCGGGAATCCTCAGAGTTGGATGACATCGGCAATGCGATAAAAAGCCTGCTAGACGAGGGCCTGGCAATGGAGGCAATGGTCCGAATATCGCGTCTTCGCACCCCTGACCAGGGCGATGTTCTGCTCATGCTGCCCGGTGAGCATCGGACCACCCTGCTAAGTCTGCTCGCTCCCTCGGTAGTGGGAAACATTCTCGAACAGCTAGGTCCCGTTCGGGCGGTCCAGCTATCCGGAGACATGGAGTCCAACCAGCTTTCTCGAGTACTCGACGAGACGAGGCCCGATGCCGCAGCGGACGTTTTGAGGGGCCTTCCCGATGAAGTCGCCATCCAGGCACTGCTGGGCATGCAAGAGGCGTCAAGTGTAACGCCGCTGCTGGAGTACGAGGACGACGCGGCCGGGGGCCTCATGACGCCGGACTTCATCGCCCTCCGCGACAACATGACCGTCATGCAGGCCATGAGCTTCATCAGAGGCATCGCCGACAACCTGGACCCCGAGGATGTCCAGTACCTGTTCGTCGTTGACCGAAACGGCGTGCTCAAGGGAGGCATCAGCCTATCCCAGCTGGTGTTGGGGCGTCCGTACCAGCGGGTCTCTCTGCTCATATACCCGGAGGCGATCTCCGTACCCGTCGAGACCGACAGAGAGTACTGCGCGCGCCTCATGGAGCGGTACAACCTCTCGAACCTGCCGGTGGTCGACGAGGGGGGAAAGCTGGTCGGCGTGCTGAAGCTCCGCGACATGCTGGGTGTGATCGAGGAGGAGGCGACCGAAGACATGTACCGCATGATCGGCCTCGCCGAAGAGGAGAAGGTCCTCGGTCCCTTCTGGCGCTCCGTCCGGGGCAGGCTGCCGTGGCTGATCGTAAACCTGGGGACCGCCGTGTTGGCCGGCTACGTCGTGCTGCTCTTCCAGTCGACGCTGGCGCAGGTGATTGCCCTGGTGGCGTTCCTGCCCGTAATCGCAGGCCAGGGCGGAATCGCGGGCACTCAGACGCTGACGTTGATAGTCCGCTCCCTGGCCCTCGGGGAGGTCTCAACGGCGGACGCAAAGAGACTGTTTCTGAAGGAGATACGACTTGGACTGGTGCACGGTCTCGCACTGGGTCTGATCGTCGGAGCTATCGCCTACGTATGGAAGGGCAGCGAGTTCATGGCGCTGGTCGTGGGCGTATCCATGATGGCCAACCTCGTCGTGGCCGGGGCCAGCGGCGTCGTCGTTCCGCTGGGCTTCAAGGCGCTCCGAATCGACCCGGCGCTATCCTCGGCCGTGGCCGTGACGACGCTGACGGACGTCTTTGGCTTCCTGGTCTACCTGGGCCTGGCGACGCTCACCCTCGGGCTCATTCTGGGCGACCTGTGATTCGGGTTCTGATCAGGCCCAGCGAATGCAAAGCGATTTACCGCAAATCAAAGCATTCTTATCTGAGTAGATTCCAACACCGTGTCGCCCTCAGGCCGCTACCCCATACCCTATATTCCTACCCCCTTTCCCCGCGTCGTCACGCCCAGGTCCAAAGATGGTAAACTCGGAGCGTTCCATCCGCACAACGCGACGACGCCGCGCCTATGGCGTCTGAAGCCACATGAGGGGAGAGCCATGCTGGAGAGGTTCAAGGTCCCGCACGAGGACCAGGTTAGAGTGCCCGAGGACTCCCTGCGGGAGACCGTGACCGCCGTGTTCGAAAAGATGGGCGTATCGCCGGAAGACTCGGTCATCGGCGCGGACGTGCTCGTCTCCACGGACTTGCGCGGGGTCGAGACCCACGGCGTATCCAACATGCTCCGTTCGTACGTGGCCCAGTACAACCAGGGCGACCTAAACCCCCGACCCAACTGGCATATAGTTCGAGAGGCCCCTGGAATCGCGACGATAGACGCCGACCGCGGACTTGCCGTTATCCTTGGCCCCAAAGCCATGGGCATTGCCATCGAGAAGGCCAGGACAGTCGGTGTGGGCGTCGTCACGCTGTTCAACAGCGGCCACTCCGGCGGCATCGGCCACCACGCCACGCTGGCGGCGAGGCAGGACATGGTCGGGCTCGTCACGACTGCCGGCGGCACGCAGGTCGTACCGACATTTGCGTCCGAAGGACGGCTGGGCACCAACCCCATCGCGATCGCGGCTCCGGCAAAGAGCGAGCCGTTCTTGCTTTTCGACGCCGCGACGTCCGCCATCGCCGGCAACAAGCTCCAGCTGGCGAGAAGGGTGGGCGCGAACATGCTGCCGGGTTGGGTCGCCGATAGGGAGGGCACGCCGATAATGGAGGAGTCGCCCGTCAGAGAGCGCGGGCAGTACTTCCAGCTCCCGCTAGGAGGCACCAGGGAGGGGGGCTCTCACAAGGGCTACGGCTTCGCGCTGATGACCGAGATACTGGGCACCATGCTCTCGGGCGTGCTTCCGACGATGCTCGACCCCAGCGGCGGCTCCAAGCACTCCTTCGTCGCATACAACATCGCCGCCTTCACCGACGTTGACGACTTCAAGGAGAAGATGGACCGCATGCTGAAGATGTTGCGGGAGACGAAGCCCGCGCCCGGCTTCGACCGGGTGCTGTATCCAGGCCTCTCGGAGTATGAGGAGGAGCAGGACCGTCGCGCCAACGGCATTCCGCTGCACAAAGAGGTCATCGAGTGGTTCGACGACATCACCAGCGAGCTGTCCATCCCCAGGCTGCGAGTCGTTGACTCTGACCGTTAGAGTATAAAGTAACGACGAATCCCCAAAGTCGACACACCACTTCCTGGTTACTACTGTGAAAACCGGCATCAAGCCAATAAAATTGTTGGGTTCGAACGTCTTTATACCCGTTTTACCCCTTTGACACAGCATAGACACAATGATAACGTTGTGTTATGCTACCTGCATTCAACAGAAACGGCTACTTGCCTCCCGGCATTCATGAAGCCACATGGGAGGAGTTTGAGGGTCGATTTGGATATAACAATCGTCGCAGGAGACTACTGGATGGCCTTGAAGCTGCCATCAGAAACCTGAGTGCTGCCGGCTGCCTAACTGTTTACATAGACGGCAGCTTCGTTACTGAAAAGGAACTACCAGGAGACTATGACGGTTGCTGGGAGGTTGATGGGGTTGATGACAATTTATTGGACCCAGTTTTTTTTGACCTTACCCCGCCCAGGAGTGCACAGAAGGGAAAGTATTTGGGAGAAATGTTTCCGGTCAGCGACCCCCAAAAGTCCAGTGGGAAGACATTAATAGAATTTTTTCAATCAGGTCGGTCGGGAATCTCTAAGGGGATAGTTAAGTTAGATATTGGGAGCCTCTAATGATCAAAAATGAAAGAGAATATCGCATAACCAAGACTCAAGCTGCCAAGTTCGCTAAGGCACTCGATTCTATGATTGGGGAACCGGAGGTTGAGGAAGCCGCAGCGGAGGCTAAGGAAATCGTCGTGAAGCCGCAGCCGGTTGATCGAATCAGCGGGACCTGGACGGCGAAGATGTCGGGCGAGGTTCCTGGCGGGGGTGAGTTTGATCTGAAACTCGAACTCGGCGCGCGCGGCAAGGTTGAAGCCTCGCTGGATTCACCGATGTACACGGGGAGCGCGAAAGAGGGTTCGTTCAAGCCCAGCACAAGCCAACTCTCGTTGCAATTCGAGGGGGAGTTTGGCCCGTTTACTATCGAGGGTAAGGTCGGCGATGACGTTTTTGTCGGGCAGATCCTCTCGGGCAGTGGCGGGTTCCAGATGGACTTCGAAGCGAAACGCACCGAAAAG